>DASVVD010000089.1:0-6957 GCA_036386715.1 Pseudoduganella sp. | reverse complement strand
AAAAATACGGACAAAAAAAAGCCGCCTTGGGTGGCTGCACCCCGGCGGCAGCTTCGGCAAGTATGCCAGAGCGCGAGCGATATCAGAGTACGAGCGATAGCGCAAAGGGGGCCCGCCCGCTCATGCAGGCAGGCACCCAGGCAGGCAGCCGGAATCCCGAGGGACCCCGGACAAGGCGCCTTAGTCGGCCTGCTTGCGCAGGAAGGCCGGAATGTCGTAGGTTTCCATGCCGTTCTTTTCCATCGCGCGCACCTGCTCGGAAGCCGATTCGCGGCGCCATACGGCCGGCTCGCGCTTGCCTTCGAACGAGTGGCTGCCGGCAGCGCCCATGCCCGTTGCGACCGATGCGGCAGCGCCGCCCAGGCCGGCCTGCGGGTTCAGGGGGTTGTGGTGCGTGCCGGTGCGCAGCATCTGCTGCGGCACCAGCTGCACATGCTTCTTGTTCTTGCCCAGGCCGGTTGCCACGACAGTGACGCGGATCGAGTCGCCCATCGAATCGTCGTAGGCGATACCCTGTGCGATCGATGCATCGGGCGCGGCGAAGGCGCGCACGGCGGCCATCACTTCCTTGATTTCCTTGCCCTTCAGGCCACGGCTCGCGGTCACGTTGACCAGCACGCCGCGCGCGCCGGACAGGTCGATGCCGTCGAGCAGCGGCGAAGCCACGGCCTGTTCAGCGGCGATGCGCGCACGGTCCACGCCGGCGGCGGTGGCGGTACCCATCATCGCCTTGCCCTGCTCGCCCATGATCGTCTTCACGTCGTTGAAGTCGACGTTGATGTGGCCCGGCACGTTGATGATCTCGGCAATGCCGGCCACCGCGTTGTTGAGCACATCGTCGGCATGCTGCAGCCACTCGATCAGCGACTCGTCTTCATAGATCTCTTCGAGCTTCTCGTTCAGGATCACGATCAGCGAGTCGACATTCAGCGACAGCTGCTCCAGACCCTCGTCGGCGATTTCCATGCATTTCTGGCCTTCGTGCGAGAACGGCTTGGACACCACCGCCACCGTCAGCGCGCCCAGCGATTTCGCCACTTCCGCGACGATCGGCGCAGCACCGGTGCCGGTGCCGCCGCCCATGCCCGCGGCGATGAAGACCATGTGCGCACCGCGCAGCGCATCTTCGATGCGGGCGCGCGATTCCTCGGCCAGCTTGCGGCCGACGTCGGGCTTCATGCCCGCACCCAGGCCGGTCTCGCCGATCTGGATGATGTTGTCGGCCTTGGAAGCCGACAACGCCTGGGCATCGGTATTGGCGGCGATGAACTCCACCCCGCTCATGCCCTTGTTGATCATGTGCTGCACCGCGTTACCGCCCGCGCCGCCAACACCGACCACTTTGATCACCGTTCCCAGTGATGCGTTATCGACCATATCGAACTCCATGATGTGCTCCTAAAAGTTTTGCGCCCTTCGCACGCCGGCTCTCATTTCGGTAGAAAACCTGGCGGCGGAAGACCGCGTTGTAGCTTTATAAATAATACGCCCTTTGTTACCGTCCCGGGTGCCCCGCAGGCCAATAAGAGCCGCTGTAGTTCAAATAGAGACGCCCGGTTTTGCCTGTTTGTCGAAGTGCAGCGTCGAACCTGGACCACGACGCACGGCAGTTTGCAGGCGCCCCTTTAGAAATTCCCCAAAAACCATTCCTTCATGCGTTGCCAGACCGCCTTCACGGATCCGTCCTGGCGCGTCACGATATGCCCGCGCAGATACTGCTTCTTCGCCTCCAGCAAAAGACCGAGCACGGTGGCGTAGCGGGGGCTGCGCACCACGTCGGCCAGCTGGCCGCGATAGTCCGGCGTGCCGAGGCGCGCCGGTTTCAAAAAGATGTCCTCCGCCATTTCCACCATGCCCGGCATGATCGACGAGCCGCCGGTCAGCACGATGCCGGACGAGAGCACGCCCTCGTAGCCGGACTCGCGCACCACCTGGTGCACCATGGCGAACAGTTCCTCCACGCGCGGCTCGATGACCGCGGCCAGCGCCTGGCGGGACAGGTTGCGGGTACCCCGGTCGCCCAGGCCCGGCACTTCCAGGTGTTCGCCCGGATCGGCCAGCACCTGCTTCGCCACGCCATAGCGGATCTTGATTTCTTCCGCTTCGGAGGTGGGCGTGCGCAGGGCCATCGCGATGTCGCTGGTGATCTGGTCACCGGCGATCGGGATCACTGCCGTATGGCGGATCGCGCCGTCCGAGAACACGGCAACGTCGGTGGTACCGCCGCCGATATCGATCAGCACGACCCCCAGTTCCTTTTCATCCGGCGTCAGCACGGCATCGGCCGATGCCATCGGCTGCAGGATCAGGTCGGACACCTCAAGCCCGCAGCGCCGCACGCACTTGACGATGTTCTGCACCGCGCTCACCGCGCCGGTAACGATATGGACCTTCACTTCGAGCCGGATGCCGCTCATGCCGATCGGCTCGCGCACGTCTTCCTGGCTGTCCACGATGAATTCCTGCGGCACCGTGTGCAGCAGCTGCTGATCGGTAGGAATGTTAACGGCCTTCGCCGTTTCAATGACGCGCGCCACATCGGTGGCCGTGACTTCCTTTTCCTTGATCGCCACCATGCCGCTCGAATTGAAGCTGCGGATATGGCTGCCCGCGATGCCCGCATACACGTTGCGGATCTTGCAGTCGGCCATCAGCTCGGCTTCCTCGAGGGCGCGCTGGATGGATTCCACGGTCGCTTCGATGTTGACCACCACGCCCTTTTTCAGGCCTTTCGATTCGTGCTGCCCCAGCCCGATCACTTCGTGGCGGCCATCGCCCATCACCTCGGCCACCACGGCCACCACCTTCGAGGTGCCGATGTCGAGGCCGACGATCAGGTTTTTCGCGTCTTTTGTCATTATTTGCTCGTTATATTCGTTACGCTTCTTCGGCTTATTTCTTGATCTTTTCAGCCGGTATCTTCAAGTTGGTGGCCGACAGTGCCAGCCCGTTCTGGTAACGCATGTCGATCGTTTCAATATCCTGCACGCGCGCGGCCAGCTGCGGCCAGACCGACACCAGCCGCGACACCCGCTCGCGCAGCATCGTCGGCGTCTGCTCGCGGCCCAGCGCCACGCTGGTGCCGTTGTTCAGTATCACCGTCCAGGCATAGCGGCTCGACAGCGCCAGGCTTTCCGGCACCAGCCTGGCCGGCGCGAACCAGCTGCGCAGCTCGGCGTAGCGCGACAGCACTTCCTTCTCGCTGCCGTCCGGCCCGGAAAACTGCGGCAGCTCGTGATCTTCTTCCGCCTCGGCCAGGTTGGCGGTAAACACATCGCCCTTCACCGACAGCAGCCGGCCATCTTCGCCCCACGTGCCCAGCGCCTCGTGCTCTTCCACTTCCACGATCAGCCGGTCGGGCCATTCGCGCCGCACGGTGGCACGCCGCACCCACGGCACCGCCTCGAACACCTGGCGCACCTGCTCCAGGTTCGCCGTGAAGAAGTTGCCGCGAATGCGGCCCTGCGTGCCGTTCTTCAGCGTCCGCAGGTTCACATGGCGCAGTTCGGCCTGCTGCATGGCTTCGACGCGGATCACGCGCAAATCGAACACCGGCCGGTGCGCGATCCACCAGACGCCGGCGGCGACGCAAACGGCGAACACCAGCGCACCAATGCCGCTGGCGGTTGCGTTCAGGGCTTTCGCGTCGTGCCACATCCCGTTTATGCCCTCTTGTTCTTCAGCCGTGCCGTGCGCAGGATTTCCACGCACAGCGCCTCGTAGGACAGGCCCACCGCGCGTGCCGCCATCGGCACCAGCGAATGGCTCGTCATGCCCGGCGACGTGTTCACCTCCAGCAGGAACGGCCGGTTGTCGCTGGCGCGCAGCAGCACGTCCACGCGCGCCCACCCCTCGCAACCCAGCGTGCGGTAGGCCTCGACGGCGATGCGGCGCATCTCGGCCTGCACCGCCTCATCGAGCTGCGGCGGGCAAAAGTATTGCACGTCGTCGGTGAAATACTTGTTCTGGTAATCGTACTTGCCTTCCGGCGCGGCGATTTCCACGACCGGCAGCGCACGCGCGCCGGCGCCCGTGCCCAGCACGGCCACGGTGAATTCGCGGCCGGTGACGAAACTCTCCGCCAGCACGTCGTCGTCCAGCCTTGCCGCCACGTCGTACGCGGCCTGGAACTGCTCCAGCGCGCTGACCTTGGTGATGCCGATCGAGGAACCCTCGTGCGGCGGCTTGACGATCAGCGGCAGGCCCAGTTGCGCGGCCACGGCCGGCAGGTCGGACTGCGCATCGAGCAAGGCGTATTCCGGCGTCGGCAGCCCGGCTTTCAGCCACAGGATCTTGGTGGCGATCTTGTCCATGCCCACCGAGCTGGCCATCACGCCGCTGCCGGTGTAGGGAACGCCCAGCAGTTCCAGCGCGCCCTGCAGCGTGCCATCCTCGCCGAGGCGGCCATGCAGCGCGATGAAGACGCGGTCGAATTTTTCCGCCTCCAGTTCGCCCAGCGAGCGCTGGCCCGGGTCGAACGGATGCGCGTCGATGCCCTGGCCGCGCAGCGCTTCCAGCACGCCGCTGCCGGACATGATGGACACGTCGCGCTCGGCGGACGTGCCGCCGAACAGCACGCCGACCTTGCCGAACGACTGCGCTTCTTCCTTTGTGATGCCGATGCTCGTGCTCATGCCTGTGCCTTGTAGTTGACCAGTTTCGCCGGAACGCCGCTGATCGAGCCCGCGCCCATCGTCAGCACCACGTCGCCATCGCGCACCAGGTTCATGATCGTTTCCGGCACCTCGCCGATGGTTTCGACGAACACCGGTTCGGTCTTGCCGCGCGCGCGGATCGCGCGCACCAGCGAGCGGCCGTCGGCGCCCACGATCGGCGCTTCGCCGGCCGGGTACACCTCGACCAGCACCAGCAGGTCCACCACCGACAACACCCGGGCAAAGTCCTCGAACAGGTCGCGCGTGCGGGTGTAGCGGTGCGGCTGGAACGCCAGCACCAGGCGGCGGCCGGGATACGCGGCGCGCGCGGCTGCCAGCGTCACTTCCGTTTCCACCGGGTGGTGGCCGAAGTCATCGACCAGTGTAAAGGAACCAGCCGCCTTGCCATCGCCCTGGATGGCAATGTCGCCATATTTCGTGAAGCGGCGGCCCACGCCGGCGAATCCGGCCAGGCCGGCCTGCGTGGCGCTGTCCGCCACGCCGATTTCGCGCGCGATCGCCACGGCCGAGCAGGCATTCTGCACATTGTGCATGCCGGGCTGGTTCAGCACGATATCGAGGTCCGGAAAGCCTTCCTGCAGCACCGTGAAATGCATCTGCGTGCCCTCGGCGCGCGCGTTCACGGCGCGCACCTCGGCATCCTCGGCGAAACCGTAGGTGGTGACCGGCTTGGTGACCTGCGGCAGGATGCTGCGCACGTGCGGATCGTCGATGCACAGCATGGCCCGGCCGTAGAACGGCAGGCGGTGCGTGAAGTGCACGAAGGCCTGCTTGAGCTTTTCGAAATCGTGCTCGTAGGTTTCCATGTGATCGGCATCGATGTTGGTGATGACCTCGATCATCGGCGCCAGGTTCAGGAACGACGCATCCGATTCGTCCGCCTCGGCCACCAGGTACTCGCCCGAGCCCAGCCGCGCGTTTGCGCCGGCCGCGGTGAGGCGGCCGCCGATCACGAACGTCGGATCGAGCCCGCCCTGCGCCAGCACCGAAGCGACCAGCGACGTGGTGGTGGTCTTGCCGTGCGTACCGGCGATGGCGATGCCGCGCTTCAGGCGCATCAGCTCGCCCAGCATCACGGCGCGCGGCACGATCGGGATTTTCTTCGCGCGCGCGGCGGCGACTTCCGGGTTGTCGGCCGCGACGGCGGTGGACGTGACGACCGCGTCGGCGGCACCGATGTGCTCCGCCGCGTGGCCCTGGAACACTTTCGCGCCCATGTCGCCGAGGCGCTGCGTGACAGGATTGCTGCCCAGGTCCGAGCCGGTAACGTTGTAGCCGAGCGTGAGCAGCACCTCGGCGATGCCGCTCATGCCGCTGCCACCGATGCCGACGAAGTGAATGTTCTTGACCTTGTGTTGCATGGATTCTCTTAAGCCAGTTGTTCGAGTACGTTCGCGATCGCGTCATTCGCGTCGCGCTTGCCCACCGCGTGCGCCGCCGCCGCCATGCCGCGGCAGGCGTTGCGCGTCAGCGTCTGCAGCAGCGCCGCCAGGCCCTGCGCAGTCAGTTCGGTTTGCGGCATGTGGATCGCCGCGTTCTGTTTCGCCAGCCACTGCGCGTTGTCGCGCTGGTGGCTGGTGGTCGATGCCACCAGCGGCACCAGCACGCTGGCCACGCCGGCCGCCGTCAGTTCGGAAACGGTGATCGCGCCGGCACGGCAGATCACCACGTCCGCCTGCGCATAGGCGCCGGCCATGTCGTCGATGAAATCGACCACGGTGGCCTGCACGCCGGCCTGCGCATAACCGGCGCGCAGGGCGTCGATGTTCTTCTTGCCCGACTGGTGCGTTACAAGAGGACGATCGCCGGGCGCAATCAGGGCCAGCGCGGCGGGCAGCGCATCGTTCAGCGCCTTCGCGCCCAGGCTGCCGCCGACGACCAGGATGCGCAATGCGCCCTGCCGGCCTTCGAAGCGCTCGGTGGGCGCCGGCAGGTCGAGGATCTCCCTGCGTACCGGATTGCCGGTCACCACCGCCTTGCCGGCCGCACGGCCGAAGTCGGCCGGGAAGCCGAAGCACACCTTCGAGGCCACCGGCACCAGCGTCCGGTTCGACAGCAGCAGCGCCGCGTCGGCATTGACGAGCACCAGCGGCACATTGCGCAGCTTCGTCATCATGCCGCCTGGCACAGTCACGTAGCCGCCCATGCCCAGCACCACGTCGGGCTTGCGCCGGCCGATGATGCCGTAGCAGTCCAGGAATGCCTTGAGCATCTTCAGGCCGCCGGAAATCGTGTGGCCGATGCCCTTGCCGCGCATGCCCGAGAAATGCACCGTGTCCAT
>DASVVD010000088.1:0-3672 GCA_036386715.1 Pseudoduganella sp. | reverse complement strand
GTTCCTGGTGCCGCACCGCGTGATCGCGCCGGACGGTTCGGACAGCGGCCTGGTCACCGGCTACTACGAGCCACTGCTGCGCGGTGCCCGCAAGCAGGGCGGTGCATACCAGACGCCTCTCCATAAGGTGCCGGACGACATGCTGACGATCGATCTTGCCGGCGTCTACCCGGAACTGAAGGGCAAGCGGTTGCGCGGCCGCCTGCAAGGAAAGAAGGTGGTGCCGTATGCCAGCCGCGAGGAAATCGCCCGCTCCGGCCTTGGCGGCAAGGAATTGCTGTGGGTCGACGATCCGGTGGAAGCGTTCTTCCTCGAGGTGCAGGGTTCCGGCCGCGTGCAGCTCGACACGGGCGACACGGTGCGCGTGGCGTACGCCGACCAGAACGGCCATCCCTATAAATCGATCGGCAAGTGGCTGATCGAGCAGGGCGAGCTGACCTCCGAGCAGGCATCTGCCCAGGGCATCAAGGCATGGATCGCCGGGCACCCGACCCGCAGGCAGGAACTGCTGAACGTGAACCCGAGCTATGTATTCTTCCGCGAGGAGCGGCTGCCGGACCCGAACGTGGGGCCGAAGGGATCGCTGGGCGTGCCGTTGACGCCGCAGCGCTCGGTGGCGGTGGATACGACGCAGGTGCCATCGGGTGTACCGCTGTACCTGTCCACCACCCAGCCGGCCAGCGAGATTCCGCTGCAGCGGCTGGTGATGGCGCAGGATACGGGCGGTGCGATCCGGGGCGCCATCCGCGTCGATTTCTTCTTTGGTTTCGGCGCCGAGGCGGCCGAGAACGCGGGCCGGATGAAGCAGCGCGGCCAGGTCTGGGTGTTGCTGCCGCGCCCGACCCGCTGAGGGCAAGGGGCACGCAACTATCTCAGCACGAGTACCGGCAGCTGGGTATGCGCCAGCACCTTCTGGGTTTCACTGCCGAGGAACAGCTTGTTGAGGCCCTTGCGGCCGTGCGAAGCCATCAGGATGATGTCGCAGTGGTACTTTTCGGCGGCGGCGACGATCTCTTCATAGGGGCTGTGCGAAACGGTGACGATGCCTTCGAACGGCACGCCGGCCGCGGCACATGCGGCCGCCGCCTTGTCGATATGGACCCGGGCCGCCGCCTCGATCTGCGTTGCATACAGTTCCGTGTCCGGCACGACCGCGCCTTCCGCCATCGGCACGAACGGGAACGGCTGGGCAACGCAGATGGCGACGATGCGCGCGCCGTGCACCTGGGCGAAGTTGACCGCGATGCCGGTCGCTTTTTCCGACAGGCCGGAGCCATCGGTGGGTAACAGGATGTTCTTGAACATGGACGATCCCTGCAAAGTTGGTACAGGGTCAGTGTAGTCCGAAACCACGCCGTATCAGGGGCGCACGCTCCGGATCGGGCGTGACGAGACCGCGCCGATGGCCAGCAGCACGCCGCCTGCTGCAATGCAGTACAGCGCCGGCCGCACGCCGAGATGATCGCCTGCATAGCCGGCGGCCAGGGCGCCCAGCGGTGCCACGGCCACCGTCAGGAAACGCATCGTGGAGATCATCCGGCCCAGCATCTCGTCCGGCGTCACTTTCTGGCGCAGCGCCTGGTAAGGCACGAAAAACAGCATCGCGCCCAGGTCGAAGAAGAAAATGAGGGCGGCGTAGGCTGCCGCGCTGAGGCGCGCATCGCCGAACAGGGCGCGCGGGATCAGCGGCATCAGCACGAAGCCCAGTGCCATCGAGGCCGTGCCGATCATGATCGTGATGCCGGCGCCATAGCGCCGGTTCAGTGGCCGCAGCAGCAGCGAGCTGACGAAGACACCGATCCCGCCCAGCATCTGGGCCATGCCCAGCGTGCCGGCGTTCATGCCCAGTTCGCGCGTGGCGAACAGCACGAGCAGCGCCGAATAACCGTAGAACAGGACATGCCAGGCGCCGGCCACCCATGCCAGCGCACGCAGCAGCGGCTGTTTCCAGATGAAGGCGAAGCCGTCGCGCACGTCATGCAGCGGATGCCGGTCGCTGCGTGGCGGCTGTGTTTCGCGCATTTTCACGCGGGCGATATTCCACACCGAAATAAAGAACGTGGCCGCGTTGACGACGATCGCCACCGGTGCCGTCAGCCATTGGATCAGGATGCCCGCAAGGCCGGGCGCCAGCAGCCGGGAAATGGAATCCGTGGTGGCAAAGCGGGACTGGGCATCCACCATCCGGTCCCGACCGACGAGCAGTGTGAGATAGATCTGTTCCGCGCCGCCGCCGATGACGTTGCAGGTGCCCTGGACCGCCGCCACCGCGTACAGCCATGGCATGCCCAGCAGGTCGAACCACCAGGCAAGGGGAATGGAAGCGAGCGAGATGCCCTGGGCCGCTTTGCTGGCCAGCAGGATCGGCAGCTTGCGGCTGCGGTCGAGCAGCACGCCGGCGGGCAGGGCGAAGAAGGCAAACGGGATCGCCTGGCAGGCGGTCAGGATGCCCATCTGTGCCGGCGTGGCATGGAGCAGCAGCACGGCGCACAGCGGCAGCGCGAGCGTGCCGATCTGCGAGCCGAAGCTCGTCAGCACCATGCTGGCCCAGTAGCGGCGGAAATCGGTGTTGGCCAGCAGCGCATCGCTGCGCCAGCGTTCGGCAAGGGAGAAGAAGAGGGTGGGCAGCATCGGCCGGTCGATCATAGCAGCCATCGCCATATGGTGCGAAAGGCATGCCGATGACGCTACAATTGCCCATCGAACCGACCCGGAGGCAAGCATGCAATATGAAGACCTGATCGTTGAAGTCCATGGCAAGGTGGCGCTGATTCGCCTGAACCGGCCCAAGGCGCTGAATGCGCTGAACGATCGCATGATGAACGAGCTGGGAGTGGCGTTGGCGGGGTTCGACAGCGACCCGCAGATCGGTTGCATCGTGCTGACCGGCAGCGAGAAGGCCTTTGCGGCAGGGGCCGACATTCCGGCGATGATCGACTACACCTACCAGGATACCTATCGCGACAATTACATTACCCGCAACTGGGAGCATATATTGAAGGTGCGTACGCCGGTGATCGGCGCCGTGGCCGGTTATGCCCTGGGTGGCGGCTGCGAGCTGGCGATGATGTGCGATTTCGTGATCGCGGCGGACACGGCCAAGTTCGGCCAACCCGAAATCAAGATCGGCGTCACGCCGGGCGCCGGCGCCACGCAGCGGCTGCCGCGCGCGATCGGCAAGGCGAAAGCAATGGACATGCTGCTGACGGCGCGCACGATCGATGCGGCGGAAGCCGAGCGCAGTGGCTTGGTATCGCGCGTGGTGCCGGCCGACAAGCTGCTCGAGGAAGCGCTGGCCGCGGCCACCACGATTGCCTCGATGCCTCTTTCAGTGGCCATGCAGGTCAAGGAAGCCGTGAACGTTGCCTATGAAGTGCCGCTGACCGAAGGCGTGCGCTACGAGCGCCGCCTGTTCCATGCCGCATTCGGCACGCCGGCCCAGCGCGAAGGCATGCATGCTTTCCTGGAAAAGCGCTTGCCAAACTTCGAGGGGCTTTGATATAGTTCTGTCCCTCGCAGCAACGCGGCTGTCACGAAAGTGAAACAGGCAAGTTGATGTGAGGTGATGAGGAGCTTGACGATTCATGCGAAACATCAGATAATCTCGCTTCTCTGCTGCTGACAAACACAACGATTTGTCGCCGGGTCCGAAGGATCCGCAGCAAGCCTTCA
>DASVVD010000087.1:0-2175 GCA_036386715.1 Pseudoduganella sp. | reverse complement strand
AAATGCGGATACAGTGAACCCACTAGTATAGCATGGGCTTGTGACAGCTCAAAGACAGCGGCCGCTGTGTGACCTGTCCAACGGAACGGCCGTTGTATTAGTGGCATGCTGGTCCGATTCTCCGCCTGGATACCGATGAGCGCGATGAGCGATCGACTACCTGATTTGGGCGCCGTGATCGGCGCCCTGCCCGCACCCTACCTGCTGCTGACGACCGATCTCGTGATCGCGCTGGCCAGCGATGCCTACTTGCGCGCCACCGGCAGTACGCGCGAGCAGTTGGTTGGCCGCTACGTGTTCGACGCAATGCCGGGTGGTCCCGCCACCGCGCAGGCCAACGGCGTATCGAACCTGCATGCTTCGCTGCAGCGCGTGCTGGCAACGAAGTTGCCGGACAAGATGCCGCTGCAGCGCTACGACGTGCCAGTGGCCGGCCAGCCGGGTGAGTTCCAGGAGAAGCACTGGAGCCCTGTCAACACCCCGGTGCTCGACGAAGCCGGCAATGTCACCGGCATCCTGCACTACGTGAAGGACGTGACGGCGCGGGTGCGCGGCTATGCGCGGCGCGATGCGCTGGTGCGGCTCGCCGATGCCTTCCGCGACCTGCGTTCGCCTCGGGAGATCGTGCATACCGGCTTGTCGATCCTGGGCGAGCTGCTGGGCGTCAGCCGGGTTTCCTATGGCCGCTACAACGACCTGACCGATACCCTGTATGTGGGGCCCGACTGGTGCAGGCCGGGCATTCCCTCGCTGGAGGGCACCATCCGGCTGCGCGAGTTCGGCACCTTCGTGGACGACATGATGCGCGGCCAGGCCGTTGTCGTGAACAGCGTGGCGCAGGATCCGCGCACCGCGGCGCATGCCGAGCCGTTCCGCCGCCACCATGCGCTGTCGTTCGTCGATATCCCGGTGATCGAACAGGGCCGCCTGAAGAGCATCCTGGTCGTCAGCGATACCGTGCCGCGCCGGTGGGCCCCCGAGGATGTGGCGCTGATGCGCGAATTCGCCGAACGCACGCGCACCGCCAGCGAACGGGCGCGCAGCATGGAGGCACTGGCCACCAGCGAGGCCAAGTTCCGCACGATCACCAACGCGATGCCGCAGATGGTGTGGTCGACGCTGCCCGACGGCTGGCACGATTACTACAACGAGCAGTGGTACGAGTACACCGGCATGATCCATGGCGCGACGGACGGCGCGGGCTGGAACGACATGTTCCACCCGGACGACCGCGAGCGCGCATGGGCGGCCTGGCGGCACAGCCTTGCCACCGGCGAGGTCTATGAAATCCAGTATCGGCTGCGGCACCATTCCGGCGAATACCGCTGGACGCTGGGCCGCGCGGTGCCGGTGCGCGACGCGTCCGGCCGCATCGCGCGCTGGATGGGTACCTGCACCGACATCCATTCGCAGAAGCTGGCCGAGGATGCGCTGCGCGAGGCGGCCACGCGCAAGGATGAATTCCTGGCCATGCTGGCGCACGAGCTGCGCAATCCGCTGGCACCGATCGGCACCGCCGCCCAGCTGCTGAAGGGTAACCTGGCGGACGAGAAAATCCGCGTGGCGGCCAGCGACATCATCAGCCGCCAGGTGCGGCACATGGCGCACCTGGTCGACGACCTGCTCGACGTGTCGCGCGTGACGCGCGGCCTGGTGCAGCTGAACATGGTGGAGCTGGACATGGCCGAGGTGGTGGCCAGCGCCGTCGAACAGGCGTTGCCGCTGATCGAGGAACGCCGCCATGCGTTCGACCTGCACCTGCCGGATCACCCGGTCGGCGTGCGCGGCGACCGCACCCGGCTCGTGCAGGTGATCGCCAATGTGCTCAACAACGCGGCCAAGTACACGCCGCCCGGCGGGCGGATCGCGCTGCAGCTGGACACCGCGGGCGGCCAGGCCCGCGTGACGGTGCGCGACAACGGCATCGGCATTGCCGCCACCCTGCTGCCGCATATCTTCGACCTGTTCATCCAGGGCGAACGCAACCCCGACCGCGCGCAGGGCGGCCTGGGACTGGGCCTGACACTGGTGAAATCCATCACCGCCCTGCATGGCGGCTCGGTCACGGCGCACAGCGGCGGCCCGGGGCAAGGCAGCGCATTTTCAATCAGCCTGCCGGTGCGCGGCGATGCGGCCGCGCCGGTGCTCGCCGCGCCTGTCGCGGCGAGCACCGGC
>DASVVD010000086.1:0-4680 GCA_036386715.1 Pseudoduganella sp. | reverse complement strand
GAAGCCGCCGAAGTCGTCCGCCTCCAGGCAGGCGCGCTGCCTGGTTACCGCGGCCAGCAGGGCTTTCGCCACCGCCGCATCGGCGGCCTGCGCCAGGCCGGACACGATTTCCAGCTCGACGGACAGGCGCAATACATGGACTTGCCGCGCCGAATCCAGGTCGATGCCCCGCACCCGGGTCAGATGCTGCGGAAAAATTTCCACCAGCCCCTCTTTTTCGAGGCGCGACAAGGCGTCGCGCACCGGCATCGGCGAGAGCCTGAGGCTTTCGGCAACCTGCGTGCGCGACAGGGATGTACCCGGCTCGAGGGCAAGGGTGACGATCGACTGCCGCAGGAACTCGTAGACCTGCGAGGTTGCGCTACGCGAGCGGTCCAGGCTAAACGAGGCCGACAGGCTCTCCAGGCTCATGGCGCATTGAAATAAGTATGGGATTTTCATTCTAGCACGGCGGATTTTCGCTCCTGGTTGGGGCAGCGCAATGCTGCTTTCCACCGAGAGCCCGGCTTTTTCCACCGAAATCTGCTGGCGTGATAACAGCGGGTTCCGCTACACTCGTGGCGGTATCCTAGGATCCCAGCTCAGGTATCAACGTTAAATCCAACGCAAAAGGCACCATGGACCGCACACAAACGCCCACCATCACCGCCATGCGGGTCATTCCGGTTGCCGGCCGTGACAGCATGCTGCTCAACCTTTGCGGCGCGCATTCGCCGTATTTCACGCGGATCCTCGTGCTGCTCGAGGACAGCGCGGGCCACGTCGGCATGGGCGAAGTGCCCGGGTCGGCCGGTATCCTGGCCGCGCTGGAGCGGGCGGTGCCGCTCGTGACCGGCACCGAAATCGGCCGCTTCAACCGCACCCTCAACGCCATGCGGGCCGCGATCGCGGGCAAGGAGAACCACCAGGTCACCAACGCCGCCGAGGAGGCGGTGCTCAGGCAGCCGCACGAGATCAACCTGCGCCTGGAGAACGTGGTCGCCGCGGTGGAGGCGGCGCTGCTCGACCTGCTGGGCCAGCACCTCGGCGTGCCGGTCTGCGAGCTGCTCGGCGCGGGCCAGCAGCGCAGCCACGTGCCCATGCTGGCCTACCTGTTCTACATCGGCGACCGCACGCGCACCGACCTGCCCTACCTTTCCGGCGAGGGCAGGCAGGGCTGGTACCGCGCACGGCACCAGGAGGCGCTGACGCCGCAGGCGATCGCCGACCTGGCGTCGGCCAGCGTCGAGCAGTATGGCTTCAGGGATTTCAAGCTCAAGGGCGGCGTCATGCGCGCCGACCAGGAGATCGAAGCGGTGGCGGCGATCAAGGAGCGCTTCCCGGCGTCGCGCGCCACGCTCGACCCGAACGGCGCGTGGTCGCTTGCCGAAGCCATTGCCGCATGCCGTGGCAAGGGCCATATCCTGGCCTATGCCGAAGACCCGTGCGGTCCCGAGAACGGCTACTCCGGCCGCGAGACGATGGCCGAATTCCGCCGCGCGACCGGCATCCGCACTGCGACCAACATGGTGGCCACCGACTGGCGCCAGATGGCGCACTCGCACCTGCTCGGCGCGGTCGACATCCCGCTCGCCGATCCGCACTTCTGGACCATGCAGGGTTCGGTGCGGCTGGCGCAGCTGTGCCACGACTGGGGACTGACGTGGGGTTCGCACTCGAACAACCATTTCGACGTGTCGCTGGCGATGTTCACCCACTGCGCGGCCGCCGCGCCCGGCGACATCACCGCGATCGACACGCACTGGATCTGGCAGGAAGGCGAGGAGCGCCTGACCCGCGAGCCGTTGCGGATCGTCGGCGGCCAGGTGCAGGTGCCGGACCGGCCGGGCCTGGGCATCGAGCCGGACATGGACCGCATCGGCGCGGCCCATGAACTGTACAAGCGCGTGGCCGGCGGCGCACGCGACGACGCGGCCGCGATGCGCTACCTGGTGCCCGGCTGGCGCTACGATCCGAAGCGGCCGAGCATGGCGCGCTGAACCGCCACCGGGCCGCGCCGGCGATCAGTCGTTCGCCATCTGCACGAACACGGCGGTGGTGCGCGCCGGCACGGTGAAGTTGCCGGTGGCGGCGTCGAAGGTGGAGGCCTTCACCACCTCGTCGCTGCCGAAACGCTGGATCTCGTGCAGCTTCAGCTTGCGGCCCTTCAGCTCGGGGATCGCAACGGTATTCGCCGCCTTGTCGACGTTGAACACCACGACCACCTTCTTGTACTTTGCATCGGGGTACTTCGTCGGCTCGGTGCCCGAGATGCTCATCGCCACCACGCCCGGCACCTGGCCCGGCCCGGTGTTGTGGAACTTCAGGCGTTCGATCACATCATTGGCCGTGCGCAGGCGGAACAGCGAACTGTCCTTGCGGATTGCCAGCAGCTCCTCGAAGCCGGCCTTCGCGGCCAGGATGGCGCGGCGGTCCGGCGTGACCAGCGGATTGGCCAGCACCGGCGCCATGATGGACCAGCTGCTTTCGTTCACGCTGGCCACCGGCAGCCCGACACCGAAGTTGTTCGACGCGTAGCTGTAGTCGAGGCGGTTGAACCAGTCGCCGGCGTTGTAGCTGTCGCGGTCCAGCGACTTCGAACGCAGGATCTCCTGGCCGGCGTGGAAGAACGGCACGCCCTGCGACAGGGTATTGATGGCCGCGCCCAGCGTCTGCGCGCGCACCCGGTCGGCCAGCCGCGTGGCTTGCGGCAGTTTCAGGGCGTTGACGTCGAACAGCGTCTGGTTGTCGTGCGCCTCGACATAGTTGATGGTCTCGGCCGGACTGCCGGCAAACCCGGCCTGCTGGCCGAAGTAGTCGATCTCGGCGTTGCTGCGCACGTTGCCGAAACGGTCGGTAAAGCGGTAGTCGCGCAACGTGCCGGACAGCGCCACGCGCACCAGGTCCGCCAGGCGCAGCGCATCGTCGCGGGTCTGCGCCGACTGGCCGTTCGGATCGAAGAACACGCCGTTGACGAAGCCCTGCTGGCTGACCAGCGAGGCGCCGGTATCGCAGCAGCCGCCGCCGCGCACCGTGTCGCGGATGCGGTCGTTGAACGAGCCGATGCCGGTGCCGAACATATTGGCCTGGCGCGCCTGCACGAAGCGCGCGTCGTTGCCCACCGCGCCGAAGTTCCACGCTTCGCCATACAGGTAGACCGGGCGGCCCGCCGCGCTGTCGGCCGCGGCCTGCAGGCGCTTCATCAGGTCGAGCGGCGTGAAGCCCATGATGTCGAAGCGGAAGCTGTCGATCTTGTACTGCCTGGCCCACAGTGCCACGGAGTCGATCATCAGCTTGGCCATCATGGCGTTTTCCTGGGCCGTGTCGGCGCAGCAGCTGTCGTTCAGGATATTGCCTTCGGCGCCCAGCCGGTAGTAGTAGGCCGGTACGATGCGGTCCAGCACCGACAGCGGGCCCTGCTGCGACTGGGCGGTGTGGTTGTACACCACGTCCATCGTCACGCGCAGCCCGGTCTCGTGCAGCGCCTGCACCATGGCGCGGAACTCGCGCACGCGCACGGCGGCGTTGCCGGCATCGGTGGCGTAACTGCCTTCCGGCGTGTTGTAGTGCACCGGATCGTAGCCCCAGTTGAAGCAGTCGCTGTCGCGCGTGGCGGCCACCGCGGCCTGCTGGGCGGTCGAAACCGCCGCCGCGCCGGGAATGGCCGGTGTCACGCAGCCGGTCTCGTCGACGCTGGAGAAATCGTAGCTGGGCAGCAGGTGGATGTGGGTCATGCCGGCCTTCTGCAGGGACTTCAGGTGGCGCATCGGCGCCGCCTCGCTGTCCGTGAAGGCCAGGTACTTGCCGCGGTGGGCGGCCGGCACGCTGTTGTCCAGCGCGGAAAAATCGCGGATGTGCAGTTCGTACAGGGCGATGTCGGTGGGTGCTGCGAGCTTGGGAATGCGCTGGTCGTCCCATCCCGCCGGCTTCAGGGCCAGGCTGTCCAGGTTCGCGACGAAGCTGCGCGTGCTGTTGGCGGACACGCTCAGTGAATACGGATCGGTCACCGTGTTCGTCACCAGCGTGTTGTTCGCCCAGCGCGACAGCACCTGCACCGTGTAGGTGTAGTAGGCGCTGTTGGTCCAGGCGGCGTTCGGCGCGGTGTACGACCAGACGCCGCTGGCGGTGTCCGGCGTCATCGCCACCGATGTCGCGCTGGCCGCGCTGGCGCTGGCGTAGACATCGAGCTTGACGGACTTGGCCGTCGGCGCCCACACGCGGAAGGTCGGCACGCCCTGGCGGTCGAACGAGAGGCCCAGCTGCGCCGCGGAGGCGCGTGCGGCGAACAGGTCGTCGAGCATGCCGGCCTGCTGCAGCGAGGTGACCTGCACCAGGTTGCCGCCGGCATCGAATTGCGCGATAGCGAACTGGGCGCTGGCCAGCCCGGCCACCCTGGCGGTGTCGGCATCGGACAGGCGCAGTGCGGTGGCGCCCGCCAGGTGCGGGAATTTTTGCCGGAGGGCGTCGGGCAGGGTGGCCGGCTGGAGCGCCAGGGTGCCGCTGGCGCCGGCCAGGCCGGCCGCCGCGTCCGGTGAGGCGGTCATGCCGCCATTCACCGCGTAGTACAGCTTGTAGGTGCCGGCCGCCGGCACGCCGGGCCAGGCCAGCGTGGTGGCGGTCAACCAGTGCGCCTTCGCACTGCCCAGGTTGCCAATGCTGAGCGCGGGCTGGCTTGCATACACCGTGCAGTCGCCCTCCAGC
>DASVVD010000085.1:0-7735 GCA_036386715.1 Pseudoduganella sp. | reverse complement strand
TCAGCACCAATTACGCCACGCTGGCCTGCACCGAATTCCCGCTGTGCGGCGGTGGCAAGGTGATTCCGGAAATGGATTTCGAGCACGGCTTCCACCTGTGGCGCGAGCTGGGCAAGACCTCCGCCGGGCATTACCTGCCGTTTTCCGCACTGACGGCGATCCACTGGGTGCACCGCAATTTCGCGCTCGTCGTCGTCCTCGTGCTCGGCTATACCTGCTGGCGGGCGTGGCGCGTGCCGACATTGCGCAAGCCGGTCGTCGGCATCGGCATCGTGCTGGCCCTGCAGGCACTGACGGGCGTGGCCACGATCTACCTGAGCTTCCCGCTCACGATCGCCGTGCTGCATAACGCCGGGGCGGCCGCCCTCGTGCTTTTCCTGACCATGGTAAACTACCGGGTTAGTTTTCTGACCCCGACCCCATGACCGCCCAAGCCGCAACCCATCGCCAGACCAGCCGGATCGCCCAGTATTGGGCGCTGACGAAGCCGCGCGTGACGCAGCTTGCCGTGTTCTGCGCGGTGATCGGCATGTTCCTCGCCACCGACGAATTGCCGAGCTGGCGCGTGGTGGTGGCCGGCACGATCGGCATCTGGCTGCTGGCAGGCGCGGCGTTCGCCGTCAACTGCCTCGCCGAGCGCGAGATCGATGCTCGCATGGCGCGCACCGCGCGCCGGCCGATGGCCCGCGGCGAGATCACGCCAACCCAGACGATGGTCTTTTCAAGCGTCATCGGCGGCGCCGGCATGTGGATCCTGTATGCGCTGGTGAACCCGCTGACGATGTGGCTCACGTTCGTCACCTTCGTCGGCTACGCCGTCATCTACACGATGATCCTGAAACCGGCCACGCCGCAGAACATCGTCATCGGCGGCCTGTCGGGGGCCATGCCGCCGGCGCTGGGCTGGGCCGCCGTGGCCAACGACGTGCCGATGCAGGCCTGGCTGCTGGTGCTGATCATCTTCCTGTGGACGCCGCCGCATTTCTGGGCGCTGGCGCTGTACCGCCGCGACGATTACGCCAAGTCCGGCCTGCCGATGCTGCCGATCACGCACGGCATGGCCTTCACGCAGTTCCACGTGTTCCTGTATTCGATCGCGCTGGCGGCCACCACGCTGCTGCCGTTCGCCGTGGGCATGAGCGGCGCGATCTACCTGGCCTGCGCCGTGGTGCTCGACGCCGTCTTCCTGTGGTACGGCTGGCGCATCTGGCGCAACTACAGCGACCTGCTGGCCCGCAAGGCCTTTGCCTTCTCGATCCTGTACCTGGCGCTGCTGTTCGGCGCGCTGCTGCTCGATCACTACATCCGGATCTGACATGAAAAAATTCATTGCCGCGCTGTGCCTGCCGCTGTTCCTCCTGACGCTGCTGGTGGGGTGCTCGGAAAAACGTGCCAGCTTCGTCAACACCGACATCACCGGCATCGACTATGCCAAGGGCTTTTCGCTGAAGGACCACAACGGCAAGCCGGTCACGCTGGAAAGCTACAAGGGCAAGGTGGTGGTGATGTTCTTCGGCTTCACCCAGTGCCCCGACGTGTGCCCGACGACGATGGCTGAAATGGCCACCGTAATGCAGGAGCTCGGCCCGCAGGCGAACGATGTGCAGGTGCTGTTCGTGACGCTCGACCCGGAGCGCGACACGCCCGAACTGCTCAAGCAGTACGTGCCCGCGTTCGACAAGCGCTTCACGGGCCTGTACGGCACGCCGGCCGAAATCGCCCAGACGGCCAAGGAATTCAAGGTGTTCTACCAGAAGGTGCCGGGCAAGGATCCGGCCAACTATTCGATCGACCATACCGCCGGCAGCTATGTGTTCGACAAGCAGGGCAAGGTGCGCCTGTTCCTGCGCCATGCGCAGGGCGCCAAGCCGGTCGTGCACGACCTGCAGCAGCTGCTGTCCTGAACCACACCCGGTAGTTCCCCGGCCCCGTCACGGGGCCGCGCATGCCTGCCAAGCTTGCAACTTTTGCAGGTCGTCCCCATGTGCGGCGGCACACCCTCGAGGATGCCGCCGCATGGAAAAGCGCTTTCAACCCTATACCCGCCTCGCGGCGATCGTCTTCCTCGTCGTCGGCTGCCTGTGGGTGCTGCGGCCGTTCCTGCCCGCGGTGCTGTTTGCCTGCGCGATCACGATTTCCAGCTGGCCGATGTTCCAGCGGCTGCTGAACCGCCTGCGCGGCCGGCGCACGCTGGCCGCCACCGTGATGACGGTGTCGCTGGTCCTCGTGATCATCCTGCCACTGGCGCTCGTGACATGGAACGTGGCGGACAATGCCGGCAACGTCTACCGCGCGCTGCGCGACGCGCTGGCCTCCGGCACGATGGCGGCGCCCGACTGGCTGCGCGGCATCCCCGTCATCGGCGATACGGTCCACCACTACATCCAGAACCTGATCGGCAGCCGCGAGCAGCTGATCGACACCGCCAAGCGCTTCATGGAGCCGGCCCGCCACATGCTGCTGGGCGGCGGCCTCGTGCTGGGCAGCGGCGTGGCCCAGGTAAGCCTGGCCGCGTTCGTGAGCTTCTTCCTGTACCGCGACGGCCATACGCTGGTCAAGGCACTGTCGGTCGGCATGCAGAAGATCATGGGCGAACATGCGCCCGACGTGGCCGACACGGTGAACCGCACCGTGCGCGGCGTGATGTACGGCCTGCTGGGCACCGCGCTGGCGCAGGCGGCCGTGGCCGCCGCCGGCTTCATGATCGCCGGCGTGCCGGCCGTGGCGCTGCTGGCGGTGGCCACGTTCCTGTTCTCGCTGATTCCCGTGGGCCCGCCGCTGATCTGGGGCGGCGCCGCAATCTGGCTGTTCTACCAGGGCAGCACCGGCTGGGCAATCTTCATGGCGGTGTGGGGCATGTTCCTGATCAGCGGCGTCGACAACGTCGTCAAGCCGATGCTGATCAGCCGCGGCTCCAGCCTGCCGTTCCTGCTCGTGCTGCTCGGCGTGATGGGCGGCGTGCTCGCCTTCGGCTTTGTCGGCCTGTTCATCGGTCCGACCCTGCTTGCCGTCGCGCTGGGGCTGCTGCGCAACTGGACCAACGTCAATCCCGTGTCGCCGCGCCGGCCGGGACCCGGGCAGGGCGAGACGGCATCCTGAGCAGCCCTAGTCGAGCAGCGTCTTCACCAGCGTGCGCCCGTCCGGCAGCGGGCTTTCCTGCTTCACCATCAGCTGCGAGCCCTTCGCGTACCAGAATTTCGAGACGCTGCCCGGCGCGTTGTAGTCGGTGGTGACGATCCAGCAGTCGACCGGGCCGGCAGGGCCGGCGATGGCTTCGCTGCCGGCCACCCTGAACGTGTAGCGCGCGGGCGCGGCGGGGCCGCCGGGATGGTAGAGCACCATCTGGGCCTCGTAGCCGTCGGCCAGCGGCAGTGCCTGGAGCAATTCCATGTCGGTCTCGAAGTTGAAGGCCGGTTCCTTCGATTCCACCGCCAGGCTCTTCTGGGTATTGTCCTTCAATGCCGCCATGCCGGTGATCCTGTCGTCTGCGAACACGAAGCCCTCCACGACCTTCTTGCCATCCTTTTCCGTGATGCGCACGTGCGTCTGGGGGCGCATGGTGCCGGCCTCGAAGGTCGATTCGAGGCGTTTCACGGAGGGCGTCCTGCCTGCCGCATCCCAGCGCTGGCGGATCTGCACCTGCTTGCCGTCGAAGTGGATGTCGCGCTGCCAGATATCGAGCGCGGTATTGCCGTCACCGGAGCGCAGGTAGCGCAGGTAGCGGTGGCTGCCTTCCTTCAGCAGGTGGAAGCGGGGCAGGGGCGTGCCCGCTTCCACGTATTGCGGCACGGCGTGCGCCGGCACGGCAATGGCCAGCAGCAGCGCGGGCAGCAGCAGGCCGGGCCGTGTTGCAGGGAGCGGGCGGGTTCGGAAAAGGGACATGCGGGTCCTCCACGGCAGTGAAAGACCCGATTATAGGGAAGATGAAGGAAAGATAACGCCGGTGCGGGCAATCAGTCCTGCTCGTCCTCGGCGGTGCGGCCCGTGCGCGGGATGACTTTCACCAGCAGGATGCGCGGGCCGTTCATCTTGCGCACCACCAGGTCGAACGCATTGAAGCTCACGCGCTGCCCCTGTTTCGGGATGTCGCCCAGCTTCAGCATGATCAGCCCGCCCACCGATTCCACCTCGTCCAGGCCCAGCTCCTCGTTCTCGATGTCGATGCCCAGCATCCGCTCCAGCGAGAAGATCGGCAGGCTGGCCTTGCCGATCAGGGCCCCGTCTTCCTGCTTCAGCCAGTCGTTTTCATTGAGGCGGAATTCGTCGTGGATTTCGCCGACCATCGCCCCCAGCAGGTTGTCCAGCGTCAGGAAGCCCACCGGGCGCTTGCCCTTTTCACCGATCAGTGCGAAGTGCGGCGCGCCCTCGCGGAAGCGGCGGAACAGCTCGATTGCCGGCGTGCGCGCCGAAATCGTCTCCACCGGCCGCAGGAACGGCGTGAACGTGGTGATCGGCTTGCCCGACTGCTGTGCGAAGAACAGGTCCTTCAGGTGCACCACGCCCAGCACCGTGTTGCCATCCTCGTCGAAATACGGGTAGCGCGAAAAACGGTTGCGCACCACGGTTTCCAGGTTGGCCTCCAGTGTGCGGGAAGCATGCAGCGCGATCACTTCGTTGATGGGCCGCATCAGGTCCGACACGCGCAGCTGCGAGAAATCGAGCGTGTTGGCGAGGATGTTGCGCTCGTCCTTGTTGAACTTCTCGCCGGGCTGGCTGGTGCGCAGGATCAGCTTCAGCTCGTCCGTCGAGTAATGCGAGTCGTGGCCGCCGGCGCCGCGCAGGCCGGCCAGGTGCAGCACCATGTTGGCGCTCTTGTTGAGCACCCAGATCGCCGGGTACATCGTCCAGTAGAAGCCGTACAGCGGCAGCGCGCACCACACGGCAACGGCTTCGGGCACGCGGATGGCCAGCGATTTCGGCGCCAGCTCGCCGACCACGATATGCAGGAACGAGATGGTGACGAAGGCAAACACGAACGAGATGCCGTGCACCACTTCGTTCGAGGTGATGCCGATGCCGAACAGCAGCGGTTCGAGCAGGCCGGCAAACGCCGGTTCGCCGATCCAGCCAAGGCCCAGCGAGGCCAGCGTGATGCCCAGCTGGCAGGCCGACAGGTAGGCATCGAGCTGGCCGTGGACTTTTTCAAGGATGCGGCCCCTGAGCCCCTGCGTTTTCGCGATGGCGCGCACGCGGGTGCGGCGCAGGGTGACGATACCGAATTCGGCGGCAACGAAGAAACCGTTCAGTGCGACGAGGAGCAGGGCAAACAGGACCAGCAGTAGATTATGCATAGGACGCACTTCGACGTGCTTTCGCCATCGCGGCACGGTGCGCAATGGTATGGAATGCAGTGAAGCGGGTAGTTAAAACATACATCTTAGCCGACCCGGCCGGAAGGCGGGCAATTCTGGGGAGCGCCGTGCCGGGACCGCCTTACGCATTTCCCCCGCACACCGGTATGCCGTCCGATTTTGCCGGAGGGAATCTTTATGCCGAATTCATGCCGAATTCATGCCGGATTTATACAGGTTTATACCGTGAACAGCGCCGTATTGGCGGCCATGATCGCTTCCACGGCCGGGTGCTTGATACGCCGTTCGCTCGAGATCGCATAGAACTGTTCGCGCAGTTCGGTGGCCGCACCGGCGGGAATCGCGCCGTATTGCAGCTTGATATCCGCTTCCAGGCTGGCGTGGGCGAAGAACAGGCCCAGGCCGTCGCGAGCGAAGGTGGTCAGCATGGCGTTGTCCTCGAACTCGCCCACCACGTCCGGCCGTACGTCATGCTTGAGCAGCCACTCGTCGATGCGGCCGCGCAGTGCATTGTTCCGTGTCGGCAGCAGCAGCGGCGCGCCCTTCAGCGTGGCCGGGAAATTGCGGCCGTACTTGCGCGCCAGCCCCGGCGTGCCGAACAGCAGCATCTCGCTTTCACCGAGCAGGTGGTTATACACGCGCAGGCTGGCCGAGGCACGCACCGAGCGGTCCGTCAGCACCACGTCGAGCTTGTGCAGCGCCAGGTCGGCCAGCAGCGATTCGAATTCACGCTCCACGCACACCAGCTTCACCGGCACTTTCATGTCGAAGGCTGCCCGCAGCAGGCGATAGGCAATCAGCTTGGGCAGCGAGTCGGAGATGCCCACCGTGAGCCGGGTGCGGCCCGCATCGGCCTCGTTCAAGGCTTCCTGCATGCGGTCGCCCAATTCGAAGATCTGCTCGGCATAAGTGAGCGCGACACGCCCGGTCTCGGTCGGCACCAGGCGCCGGCCCTGCTGTGTCAGCAGCTGCTTGCCGACTGATTGCTCGAGCGCCGACAGTTGTGCGCTGACAGTCTGGATCGCCAGTCCCAGGCGCTCGGCCGCGCGCGTGACGCTGCCCTCCGTCGCCACCACGCGGAAGAAATACAGGTGCCGGAAGTTGATGCCGCTGGTCTTCATTTTCGATTTTTACGCAGTAAAGTTCAAATTATCTTCTATTTTTCAATGGGAAGGTTTTCTTTACACTACGTGACATGCATCAAGTACACAATAAATCACCAGGAGCGAGCAAGTGAAGCGCTATCGGCGCAATCCCTCGCCGTGACATGGGTATTTAAGGAAAAAACAAGAAAATCAGTGGCAGAATGCACTGAGCGGGGAGCCTGGCTCCCCACGAGAACCGCGGCGCACGATCGACACCGATGCGCCGTGTCGGGAAGAAGGGTGTCCATTCATTCAAGGAGTAATCACCATGGCAATCAGTCTGCAAAAAGGCGGCAACGTCAACCTGAGCAAGGAAGCCCCCGGTCTGGCACAACTGACCATCGGCCTGGGCTGGGATGTGCGCAACACTGACGGCGCCGGATTCGACATCGACGGCTCGGCCTTCCTGCTGAAGGCGGACGGCAAGGTGCGCAGCGACCAGGATTTCATCTTCTACAACAACCTGAAATCCGCCGACGGCTCGATCGTGCACTCGGGCGACAACCGCACGGGCGAAGGCGAGGGCGATGATGAAACGGTGAAAGTGGACCTGGCCAAGGTGCCGGCCGATGTCGACAAGATCGCCGTCTGCGTGACGATCCACGACGCCGAGGCGCGCCGCCAGAACTTCGGCCAGGTACAGAAGGCCTTCGTGCGCTGCGTGAACAGCGCCACCAACCAGGAAGTGGCCCGCTACGACCTGTCCGAAGACAGCTCGACGGAAACGGCAATGGTGTTCGGCGAACTGTATCGCAACGGCAGCGACTGGAAATTCCGCGCCGTCGGCCAGGGCTACAAGGGCGGCCTGGCCGCACTGGCCACCAGCTACGGCGTGTCGGTGTAAGCATGCCTGTCTTTACCATTACCGGGGAAGAGGATCCGTTCCTGCACGTGACCTTGCGCCAGGGCGAGAAGATTTATTGCGAAGCGAACGCCATGGTGATGATGGAATCGGCCCTCGAGCTGAAAGGCAAGATGAACGGCGGGCTGGGGGCGGCGCTGATGCGCACCTTCGCCAACGGCGAGTCGTTCTTCCAGCAGCACATCGAGGCCGTCAAGGGCGATGGCGACTGTCTGCTGTCGCCCACGTTGCCGGGCGCGATGCAGGTGCTGGACGTGGGGCAGCGCCAGTACATGATCAGCGACGGCGCGTTCGTGGCGGCCACGTCGGGCGTGAACCTGAACGTGCGGACCCAGAACGTGGGCACCGCGCTGTTCGGGCAGACCGGCGGCTTCTTCATCACGGAGACGTCCGGAAGCGGCCAGCTGGTGGTGTCG
>DASVVD010000084.1:0-7362 GCA_036386715.1 Pseudoduganella sp. | reverse complement strand
CTATGCGGTCGATGGCGAGACGGTCTATTTCTCCCATTTCACCGATAACCGGGTCCACCGGCTCGATTTCGCCGCCGATGACGAGTCCCAGGCCGCCCCGGTGGCGCTGACGGCGGCCGGCAAGCAGCGCTTCGCCGATTTCGTGGTCGACCGCGCACGCGGCCGGCTGGTCGCGGTGCGCGAGCAGCACCCCGACGATCCCGCTTCGCACGCCCAGCCGGAAAACACCCTGTGCGCGGTGGGCTTCGACGGCAGCGAAACGGTACTGGCCCGCGGCCATGACTTCTACTCGTCGCCGCGGCTGTCGCCGGACGGCCGCCGGCTGGCCTGGCTGACATGGGACCACCCGCGCATGCCGTGGCAGGGCACCGAATTGTGGCTGGCCGACATCGCAGCCGATGGCACCCTGGCGGCACCGGTCCTGGTGGCGGGCGGCCCGGCGGAATCGGTCTGCCAGCCCGAATGGTCGCCCGACGGGCGGCTGTATTTCGTTTCCGACCGCAGCGGCTGGTGGAACCTGTATCGCCAGGACGGCGCCATCGAGGCGCTCTGCCCGCTCGAAGCGGAATTCGCCGGCCCGCACTGGACCTTCGGCAATGCGATGTACGGTTTCATTTCCGCCGGCGAGATCGCCTGCACCTACATCGAGCAGGGCGTCAGCCGGCTGGCCCGACTGGTGATCGACGGCGCGGGGGGTGATCCCATCCTGGAACCGATCGCCAACCCGTACCAGGAAATCCGCGAACTGCGCACCGGCGCCGGTTTCATCGCGCTGCTGGGGGGCAGCCCGACGATCCCGGCCGAGATCGCCCGCATCGACCTGGCCAGCGGCGCGCTGCAGGTGCTGGCGCGCTCGATCGACACGCTGCCCGATGCAGGCTACCTGTCCATCCCGGAAAACATCACGTACCCGAGCGCGAACGGCCGTAACGCGCACGCTTTCTTCTATCCGCCGCACAATCGCGACGTGGCGGCACCGGCGGGTGAAAAGCCGCCGGTGATCGTGATCGGCCACGGCGGCCCGACCAGCATGGCGACCAGCACACTGAAACTGGCGACGCAGTTCTGGACCAGCCGCGGTTTCGGCGTGCTGGACGTGAACTACGGCGGCAGCACCGGCTTCGGCCGCGCCTACCGCGACGCGCTGAAGGGCCAGTGGGGCATCGTCGACGTGGAGGACTGCGTGGCCGGCGCGCGCTGGCTGGTGGACGCCGGCCGGGCCGATGGCGACCGGCTGATCATCCGCGGCAGCAGCGCCGGCGGCTATACCACGCTGTGCGCGCTGGCATTCCACGATGTGTTCAGGCTCGGTGCCAGCTACTACGGCGTGGCCGACCTGCAGGGACTGGACGACGATTCGCACAAGTTCGAATCGCACTACACCGAATACCTGATCGCGCCGCAGCCGCAGGCGCAACAGATCTATCTGGAGCGATCGCCCAGCCACCATGCCGACAGGCTGGCATGCCCCATGATCTTCTTCCAGGGCCTGGACGACAAGGTGGTGCCGCCGCAGCAGTCGCAAACCATGGTGGCGGCACTGCGCCAGCGCGGCGTGCCCGTTGCCTACCTGGAGCTGGAAGGCGAAGGCCACGGCTTCCGCAAGGGAGAATCCATCGTGCGCACGCTGGAAGCGGAGCTGTATTTCTATCAGCGCATGTTCGGCCTGCACGATGCTGCCGCACCGGTACCGGTAGCCATCCATAATCTGGACGTTTCTGCATGAGCGACCAGTCGTTGCAGGACGGCTTCGACGCGCTGCACCCGAACGAAAAGACCGTGCTGGCGCTGCTGGCGCTGGTGGGCGAACCGCTGGGCAAATCGGCGGTGCTGGACCATATCGCCGCCATGGGCCTGCGCGACGACGATGGCCATGCCTTCAACCTGGCCAGGAGCAACGAGATCCTGGCGCACCTCGACCGCCTGGCGTTCACCAGCCTCGTCACCGGTCGCGGCTTCATCTGCAATGCCCGCCTGCGCTGGCCGGCGATCCGCGCCGCCATCGACGCGCACATGCTCGACGACATCTGCAAGGCGTATGAAACGCTGAACCCGATGAACCGCAACTGGAACGGCATGCTGGAGCCGCGTAGCTACCGGCATGGCGTGGCGCGGCTGCGCATGGCGCTGCTGCGCGGGCAGCCGCCGCAGGATGCGGCGCCGCTGCTCGCTTCGTGCCTGCGCTCCTATGAAGCCGCGCAGCTGCACCCGATCGTCGACATCTTCGCCCGGCCGTTCGAACCGGGCATGCTGCTGCTGGTGCACCCGTCGATGCAGGACGATATCCTGATGCTGCTGCTCCAGCATGCGCAGCGCGAACCGGTGCTGGCAATGCCCGTGCGCGCCGCCGCCATGCAGCACTTCGATCGCCGCCAGCAGGCCGGCGACGACGTATCGGGTGCCCTGCGCCTGGCGCTCGGCGAGGATGCGATCCTGTGCGGCCGGCTGCAGGAAGCCGCCGCCTACCTGGAAGTGGTGCAAAGCCCGCTGGCGCTGTTCTACGGCAGCGTGCTGATGCTGCTGCGCGAGCGCGTGAGCGAGGCGGTAGCGGGCTTCGAAGGCGCGCTGAAAGCCATCCGCCGCGAGACCGGCAAGCGCAAGCAGCTGCTCCAGGGCTTCGGCGGCCACCTGTACGCGCTCGCGCTGCTCAGGGCAAACGAACCGAAGGCGCTGAAAACGGCCGAGAGCTATCTCGATCTCGCCGTGCACGCGCAGCAGAACCCGGACAGCGCCGTCTACACCCTGCTGTCGATGCTGCGCCAGGTGCGCGCCGGCACGCTGCAGGCCGAAGTGGTGCTGGCGCGCCCTTGGGAAACGCCGCTGCAGGCGCAGCTGTTCCAGGCCCTGGTCTACTGGTGGCTCGGCCTGCCGCAGCTGGAAAAGCGCCGCGCCGAATTGCAGGACCTGGCGCAGAATGCCGGCGCCAGCGGCTATCTGCTGATCGCCGCCCAGGCGGAAAGCCTGCTGGGGCACCTGGGCGACGAATCCGCCGCGGCGCGCGCCACGGCAATGCTGTCCACGCTCGGCCTGCCCGACATGGCCGGCTGGTTCGAACGGCAGGAAGCCTGGCAGCGCCAGCTCGACGCCCTGATCAACCTGCACCAGGACGCGCCCGCGCCCAGCGGCGAGTCACGCCTGGTATGGATGATCAGCTGGAGCGACCGGTCCGGCATCGCCACGATGGAACCGCGCGAGCAAAAGCGCAGCGCCAAAGGCCAATGGACCAACGGCCGCCCGATCGCCCCGAAGCGCCTGGCCGAAGATGCCGCGCTGATGGACTACCTGACGCCGCAGGATATCCGCCTGAGTACCCACATCGCGCCATCGCGGCAGCTGTATTCGTCCGGCCTGCGCTACGACATCGACATCGCCGACGCGGTGCCGGCGCTGATCGGCCACCCGCTCGTATTCTGGATGGATTCCCCCGAAACGCGGGTGGAAATCCTGGGCGGCGAACCGGAACTGCTGGTGCAGGAACGCAAGGGCAAGCTGCGGCTGTCGCTGCACCCGGCCGTGAGCGCGACGGACGCGAGAACGGTCGCATTGCGCGAAACGCCGAACCGGATCCGCGTGGTCACCATCAACGACGAGCACCGGCGCATCGCCGCCATCGTCGGCGACGGGCTCACGGTGCCGCTGCATGCGAAGGAACAGGTGCTCAAGGCGATCGGCACGGTGGCCGCCAGCGTGACCGTGCAGTCGGATATCGGCGGCGGCAGCGCCGATGCCAGCGCAGTCGACCCGGATCTTCGCCTGCACGTGCACCTGCTGCCTTACCAGCAGGGCTTGCGCATGCAGGTGCAGGTGCGGCCGTTGCCGGACGCGGGGCCGTATTACGCGCCCGGCGCGGGCGCCGAAACCGTCATCACCGACGTGGGCGGCAAGCCGCTGCAGGTGCGCCGCAACCTGGCCGGCGAACGCGATGCCGAACGCCAGCTGGTGTTGCGCTGCGAATCGCTGGAACAGGCCGAACAGGAGCATGGCGAATGGCTGATCGGCCAGCCGGTGCTGTGCCTGCAGCTGCTGACCGAACTGCAGGAGCTGGGACCGGAACGCGTCGTGATCGGCTGGCCGGAGGGACAACCGTTCAAGGTGACGAAACCGGTGCAGGCCGTGCAGCTGAAACTGTCGATCAAGAGCAAGAAGGACTGGTTCGCCGCCAGCGGCCAGTTGCAGGTGGACGAAGAGCGCGTGATGGACCTGCGCACGCTGCTGGAGCTGATCCGCGCCAGCAAGAGCCGCTTCATCGAACTGAAGGACCGGCAGTTCCTGGCGCTGTCGGACGAACTGTACCGGCGCCTGGCGGAACTGGACGCGTATGGCGAAGACGACGATGGCGGCGTCAGGGTGCACCAGCTGGCCGCCTTCGTGCTCGAAGAACTGGCCGGCGAAGTGGGCGGGCTCGAAGCGGACAAGCGGTGGCGCGAGCACATCGACCGCATCGCCGCCCGGGCCGAGTACCAGCCGCGGCTGCCGTCCACCTTGCAGGCCGACCTGCGCGACTACCAGCGCGAAGGGTTCGAATGGCTGGCACGCCTGGCGCACTGGGGCGTGGGCGCCTGCCTGGCCGACGACATGGGCCTCGGCAAGACCGTGCAGGCGCTGGCGCTATTGCTGCTGCGCGCGCCACAGGGACCGGCGCTGGTGGTGGCGCCGACTTCCGTGTGCCTGAACTGGGCCAGCGAAGCGGCGCGCTTCGCGCCCACGCTGAACGTGAAGCTGTTCGGTGCCGGCGACCGCGCGGAGATGATCGACAGCGCCGGCCCGTTCGACCTGGTGATCGTCAGCTATGGCCTGCTGCAGCTGGAATCGGAGCGGTTCACCAAACCGCGCTGGCATACCATCGTGCTCGACGAGGCGCAGGCGATCAAGAACGCCGCCACGAAACGCTCGCAGGCCGTGATGGCGCTGCAGGGCGATTTCCGCATGGCCTGCACCGGCACGCCGCTGGAAAACCACCTGGGCGAACTGTGGAACCTGTTCCGCTTCATCAACCCGGGCCTGCTCGGCTCGCTCGACCAGTTCAACCTGCGCTTCGCCGGGCCGATCGAGCGGCAGCAGGACCGCAAGGCCGAGGTGGGCGCGCGCAACCGGCTGCGCCGGCTGATCGGGCCATTCATCCTGCGCCGCACCAAGGCGCAGGTGCTGGCCGAACTGCCGGCGCGCACCGAGATCGTGCTGGAAATCGACCTGTCGAAAGAAGAAACGGCGCTGTACGAATCGCTGCGCCGCGAGGCGCTCGACAAGCTGGCATCGATCGATGCGCCGGCCGACCGCAAGTCGATCCAGATCCTGGCCGAGATCATGAAGCTGCGCCGGGCGTGCTGCAACCCGAACCTGGTGGCGCCCGAACTGAAACTCGACAGCAGCAAGCTGGCCGCGTTTGCCGAACTGCTGGCCGGCCTGCTGGAAAACCGCCACAAGGTGCTGGTCTTCAGCCAGTTCGTCGACCACCTGGCGCTGATCCGCGCACACCTCGACCGCAGCGGTATCGCCTACCAGTACCTGGACGGCGCCACGCCGATGGCGGCGCGCAAGGCACGCGTCGATGCCTTCCAGGCCGGCGAAGGCGATGTGTTCCTGATCAGCCTGAAGGCGGGGGGCGTCGGCATCAACCTCACGGCGGCCGACTACGTGATCCACATGGATCCGTGGTGGAACCCGGCCGTGGAAGACCAGGCCTCGGACCGTGCCCACCGCATGGGCCAGCTGCGCCCGGTGACGATCTACCGGCTGGTGGCGCGGCACACGATCGAGGAAGGCATCGTCGACCTGCACGCGCACAAGCGCGAGCTGGCCGACAGCCTGCTGGACGGCAGCGACATGGCCGCGCGCATGAAGGCCGAGGACATGCTGAAGATGCTGGAAGAAGGACTGAGGCGCTAATTTCCTGGGGCTAACGGGACGCGGCCGGTTGCCCGCCTTCGCTATGATGGCAGCAATGACAATGCACACCAGGAGCACATCATGGCCGACACCTTGCTGCGGGTCTACGACAGTTTCGACGTGGCGGAACGGGCGCGCGAGGCGCTGATCGCCTCCGGCATTCCCGCTGCCGCCATCACCCTCGATTCGCGAAACGACGAAGCCGGGCCCGTCGAAGGCAATTTCGCGCTCGATCTCTTCGACAAACCGACACCGGCAAAGGGCCATCCGACCCGCGCCGGGGACAATTCGGAAATCCGTACGGCCGTGCAGCGCAGCACCTGCATCCTGCAGGTGGAAGTCGACAACGACCGCGACGGCACGCGCGCCAACGGCATCCTCGACCACTATGCCAGTGGCGACGCGGCCGAATGCATGACCAGCCGACAAGATCCGGCCTGACCCGCGCGGCCTGACCCGGCGCACCCCGGCCCTTTCCCGGAACAGCCATTCCATGCAATGATCCGGGCATGGAACGACTCAAGGAAAAAGACCTCGCCGCCTTCACGCACGGCATCCCGCTGTGCGGCAAGGCCTGGACCGCCTACATCGGCTGCCTGCTGCTGGCCGTAGTGCTGGTGTTCGTGCTGCGCCTGGCATTCAATCACTCGCAGCTGGCTGCCGCCGGCGTGCTGGCTGCCTCCACGCTGCTGGTCGGCTACCGCGTGCTGCTGATCCGCAGCGTGCAGCTGTACTACGACGATGCCGGCGTGTGGCTGTATTCGGGCGTGCTGCCCTGGGCACGCGGCGTACGCGGCGTGAAGTGGCGCGACATGGACGAAGCCGTCTACGTGCAGTCGCTGCGCAGCTGGCTGCTGCGCTCATGGACGATCCGCGTGGGCCACCGCTTCACGAAATCCAGCACGATCGTGCTGTCCCACATGGCACGCGGCCGCGAAGCGGTCACCATCATCAACGAGCGCCACCAGCAGATGATCCAGGGCGACCGCCTGGGCTGAATTGTACTGTCGTGTAACATCCGGGTTTCCGGCGGGCAGATTAATGATAACCTCGCCCGCTGCACTATCCCGGTAAGGAAAAGTTACACGATGATCAAGACTAAATTCGCGCTGGCGGCCATGATGATGGCGCTGGCGTTCGCACCGGCCGAAGCGGCGAACAAACCGCAGAAAGCCAGGTCCGGCAAGAGCGCGCCGGCCAAGAAATCCCCGCAAACGAAAGCCAGGGCTGGTGCCGCTGCCGCCGCTGCGACTACTGCCGCTGCCGCTGCCACGGTGGCCACCGCCGCGGCCACCCCGTCGGAAAGCCGCGCCGACCGTGCATTCAACGCACTGTCCAGCCAGTTCCTGACCGCCATGTGGCGCATGGATCCCGAAACGGCGATCACGGTGGGCAAGTACGATACCGCTGCCACGCTGACGATACCCGACCTGGCCACGCGCCAGCGGCAGCTGGCGTTCATCGACGACTGGCTGG
>DASVVD010000083.1:0-4584 GCA_036386715.1 Pseudoduganella sp. | reverse complement strand
GGCGGAGAAGTAACTCGATGCCAGCAGCACCTGGTAGCCGTGGCGGTTCAACGTGTCGTTGAAGCTCTGGATCGTGCTGGCGAAGATCGGCCCCGAGATATTCGGCACCACCATGCCCACCACCTTGTTGTGCGCCGACGAAAGGCCGCCGGCCGCCAGGTTCGGCACATAGCGCAGTTCGGCCACGGCAGCGGCGATCTTCGCGCCCAGTTCTTCCGATACATAGCCGTTCTTCTTCAGGTAGCGCGACACCGTGATCGAGCCCACGCCGGCCAGCCTTGCCACGTCGTGGATCGTGGCGCGCCCGGAACCACGGCGTTTCTTCGGCGGCCCGCCTGCTTGCTCAACCTTATTCCCAAACGACATATCGATGCTCCATTTGATTCTTTGACTTCATTTTGGGGTTGGCCGACACTGCGACGGTATCGGTACCATACAAAAAAGTCTAGCAGTCTTCGCATCGGGCACCAAGCTGGTTTTACGCAGGTGCAGAACGGTTTTTCGCATATTGGGGATCTCATGAAACGGCAGCACACAGGCAGGCAAGCACGGAACAAACATCGCGGCATCCACTTCGGCGTGGCGGCCGGCCTGCTGCTCGGCGCGCAGCTCGCCGCACAGTTTGCAAATGCTGCCGAACCTTCGGCGGCAGCACCGGACGCCGCTCCGGCGGCCGAACCAGCATCGGCAGGCGACGCGGTGATCGCCTCCGTCACCGTCACGGCCACGCGCCGTTCGGCGTCGCTGCAATCGGTGCCGCTGGCGGTCTCCGTGGTCAGCGGCGAGCAGCTGGAACTGGCCAACCGCACCAGCATCGATACCGTGGTGCAGGAGATCCCGAGTGCCGCGTTCCGCCAGCAGGGCGGCAACAAGGACTCCACCTTGTTCGTCCGTGGCATCGGTACCATCTCCACCTCGCCGGGCGTCGAGCCGACCGTATCGACGGTGGTCGATGGCGTGGTGTATGCGCGCCCGGGGCAGGCCACGATCGACCTGCTCGACATCGACCGCATCGAAGTGCTGCGCGGCCCGCAGGGCACGCTGTTCGGCAAGAACGCCTCGTCCGGCGTGCTCAACATCGTCAGCCGCGCACCCACCGAGCAGTTGTCCGGCTATGTCGATGGCTCGGCCTATACGGGGCACGAAAAGCGCGTACGGGCCGGCATCAGCGGCGCGCTGCAGCCGGGCGTGCTGCGCGCATCGATCAACGCGGCCTATGCGGACTACGACGGCAATGTGAGCAATGTGCATGCCGGTGGCGGCAAGGTGAACGGCTACGAGCGGCGCGGCGTGCGCGGCCGGCTGGACATCACGCCGAATGCCGATACCGATATTTCCCTGGTCGCCGATTACCTGAAATCGGCAAGCTCGCCCACCCAGGCGGCCTACAGGCAGACCAGCGCGCCGTTCGCGCAGGCGCTGCTGCCGGTGGTGGCGGGACCGCAAAATCGCCAGGTCAACGCCGACCTGGAAAATGCGATCGACGACATCAACAAGGGCATTTCCGCGCAGGTCAACTGGCGCCGCAACGGCTACACGCTGACCTCGATCACCGCGTGGCGTGCCTGGGACAACACGCAGAACACCACGACTTCGCCGATCGGTAACAGCACCGAAGTGGCGCGCATCACGAGTGCCTTCCCGGCCACGCGCGATATCGGCACGCTGGAATTCACCCAGGTGTCGCAGGAGCTGCGCATCGCCTCGCCGAAGATCGCCTTGTCCCGGCTCGGTGCGTTCGACTACGTGGCCGGCCTGTTCTACCTGCACGGCAAGGATCGCGAAACCTACCAGCGCATCGTGACCACGAACCCCGCCACGGCAGTCACCAACAGCGGCCGTGCCGACTACGGTGTCGAGAGCGACAGCTATTCCGCGTTCGGCGAAGCCACGTTCCACCTCAGCCCCACGTGGCGCGTGATCGGCGGGGCGCGCTGGACGCGCGACCAGCTCGACTACGACCATGTGCGCACGTCCACCCAGGCCACGGCATTCGCCGGCGTGCAGCCGGGCACGCAAAGCGCGGGTGGCACGGACACCCATGCCTGGTCCGGCCGCCTCGGCCTGCAGCACGACTTCTCGCCCGCGGTCACCGGGTATGGCACCTGGTCGCGCGGCTACAAGGGCCCGGCCTACAACGTGTTCTTCAACATGCTGCCGCGCGATACGCTGGCGCTGGCACCTGAGACCTCGAGCTCCTTCGAGCTGGGCTTGAAGACCTCGGCGTTCAACCGCAGGCTGACGGCCAACCTGGCGCTGTTCCATACCGACTATTCGGATTACCAGGCGAACTTCTATGACACGGTGGCCGGCGCGGTCGTCACGCGCCTGGTCAATGCCGGCGACGTGTCCACGCGCGGCGTCGAGCTGGACGTGACCGCGCGGCCCGCGCCGCAATGGAGCTTCACCGGTGCCTTCGCCTGGACCGATGCGCAGGTGGACGCCTTCAACTGCCCGGCGGCGGCCGCGGCATCGTGCAACCTGAACGGCAAGACGCTGCCATTCGCGCCGCGCTTCAAGGGCTTCCTGCGCGGCGCTTATAACCTGCCGCTGGTCAACGGGCGAGAGGTAAACTTCAGCGCCGACTACACCTACCAGAGCCGCACGCAGTTCGACCTGTTCCAGTCGCCGGATGCGATCCAGCCCGGCTACGGCATCGTCAACGCGGCGGTCGAGCTGGCGCAGCCGGCGGCCGGCTGGCGCATCGCGCTGGTGGGCAAGAACCTGGCCAACAAATCGTATGCGACGAACCTGGTGACCAGCACCGGCTACGTGCACCGTGGCGTACCGCGCGACGACAGCCGCTACTTCGGCATCACCGCGCGCAAGGAGTTCTGATGGCACCGCCACGGCAAGAAGTAACACGGCGCCAGCTCGGCCTGACCGCCTTCCTGATGCGCCACGGCCACCACGTGGCCGCGTGGCGGCACCCCGACACCGACCTGGTGTCGACACCGTTCGAGGTCTATCGCAAGGTGGTCCAGGACGCCGAACGCGCCTGCCTGGACGCGGTGTTCCTGGCCGACAGCGTGGCGCTGACCGGCGTGCCGTCGGTGGAGCCGGTGACGCTGCTGTCGGCGCTGGCGGCCGTCACCAGCCGCATCGGCCTGATCGCCACGGCCACCACCACGTACAACGAGCCGTACACGGTGGCACGCCAGTTCGCTTCGCTCGACAGCATCTCGAACGGGCGCGCGGGCTGGAATCTCGTCACCTCCGACAATGCCGCGGAGGCGGCCAACTTCGGCCGCGACCAGCATGTCGGGCACGCCGAGCGCTATGCGCGTGCCCGCGAGTTCCACCAGGTGGTCGACGGTTTGTGGCAGGGCTGGGAAGAGGGCGCGTTCGTCAACGACAAGGCGGGCGGCCGGCAGATCGACCTGTCGAAGGTGCGCCGGCTGGATCACCGCGGCGCGCATTTCGCCGTGTCCGGCCCGCTGAACGTGCCGCCGAGCCCGCAGGGCAAGCCGGTGGTGGTGCAGGCGGGCAGTTCGGAACCCGGCCGCGAACTGGCCGCGGCCACGGCCGACATGGTGTTTACCGCGCAGTCGACGCTGGCCGGTGCGCAGGCGTTCTACCGCGACATGAAGGGCCGGGTCGAGCGGCACGGCCGGGCGCCCGACAGCCTGCGCATCACGCCCGGCATCTTTGCCATTGTCGGCGAATCGGAAGGGCAGGCACAAGACAAGTTCGGCCTGCTGCAGGACCTGATCGAGCCGCAGGCCGGCCTGGCACTGCTGGGCCGCATGATCGGCAACTTCGATCTGTCCGGCTATCCGCTGGACGGGCCGCTGCCGGAATTGCCGGTCACGCAGGACGGCCAGCGCAGCCGGCAGCAATTGCTGACAGCCATTGCACAAGGAGAAAACCTGACGATCCGGCAATTGTACCGGCGCATCGCGGGCGGCCGCGGCCACTTCACCGTGATCGGCACGGCCGCGCAGGTGGCGGACCAGATGCAGGCTTGGTTCGAAGGGGGCGCGGCGGACGGTTTCAACCTGATGCCGCCGACCCTGCCGGGCGGACTGGACGACATGCTGCAGCATGTGGTGCCGGAATTGCAACGGCGCGGGCTGTTCCGCACCCGCTACGAGGGCACCACGCTGCGCAGCCACCTCGGCCTCTAGCTGTAGCTGTCGCTATAACTGTAAAGCGCCGGCCGATATGAAAGCAGGGCACCAGATGGTGCCCTGAATGGCAAGCTTAGTTGACTTGCGCGGTACGCCGGCGCTGCACGAATTCCTCGTAGCGGCGCTGCTCGCGTTCCCAGATATAGCGGAACGCGGCGCGTGCGGCCGGCGGCAGCGTGCGGATCGCCTCGGCGTTGAACGCCATCGGCTTCGGCGGCTTGCCGCCCTGGGCGCGGCGCGACTGCGCATCCGTGGCGTCGATCATCTGGCGGGTTGCCTCATCGATCTCCGGGAAATCAATATCCTTGGGCAGTTGATGTTGAAGCTCCATTGCCTTCCTCCGTTATATTCAGTAGACAGATGCCGCGTCGAACAGACGGGCTTGCTCACTTAACGCAGCCTTGTGAAGGGTGGTTGACAGCGTTTTGAAAAAGTGTTGGAAATTGCAAATACT
>DASVVD010000082.1:0-4427 GCA_036386715.1 Pseudoduganella sp. | reverse complement strand
AAGGATGCCGAACGGCGCTATGTCTATGTCAATGCCCGCATGGCGCAGGTGATGGGCCGCCCGGCCGAACAGATCGTCGGCCGGATGGACCGGGAACTGTTGCCCCGGCGCGAAGCCACCCGCGCCTGGATGGAAGACCGGCAGGTGCTGGACGATGGCGTCAAGCGCAGCAGCGAGGGCCAGTTCACCGATGCGCAGGGCAATCGCCGCCACCTGTGGACGGTGAAGGCCGCCGTGCAACTGGAGCGCGGGCCCGCGGTGATCGCGCTGTCCACCGACGTGACCGAGCTGCACGAGCTGAAGGAGGCCGCGCAGGCGGCCAGCCGCGCCAAGAGCGCATTCCTGTCCAATATGAGCCACGAGATCCGCACGCCGATGAACAGCGTGATCGGCATGGCGCACCTGGCGCTGAAATCGGTGGCCGATCCGAAGCAGCGCGATTACCTGCAAAAGATCCATCACTCCGGCCAGCACCTGCTGGGCCTCATCAACAATATCCTCGATTTTTCCAAGATCGAGGCCGGCAAGCTCGATCTCGAACTGCTCGACTTCCCGCTCGACGCGCTGTTCGGCAACGTGCTGACCCAGCTCGGCGACGCGGCCACGCGGCGCGGGCTGGAACTGGTGTTCGAGGCCTGGCCCGACGTGCCCGCGCAACTGCGCGGCGATCCGCTGCGGCTGGAACAGGTGCTGCTGAACTTCACCAGCAATGCGATCAAGTTCTCGGAGAACGGCCGCATCTGGCTGCGCGCCCGCGTGGTGGAGGAGCGCGACAACCGGCTGACGGTGCGCTTCGAGGTGCAGGACGGCGGTATCGGCATGACACCGGACCAGGTCGACGGCCTGTTCCAGTCGTTCCACCAGGCCGACACGTCCACCACGCGCGAGTATGGCGGCACCGGGCTGGGCCTGGTGATCAGCAAGCAGCTTGCCGAGCTGATGGGCGGCACCGTCGGCGTCGACAGCAAGTGCGGCCAGGGCAGCACGTTCTGGTTTACCGCGCCGCGGGAGAAGGGCGCCCAGCCGGCCCCGGCGGCCGTCGACGCCGGACTGCGGGAAGAATTGCTGGCGCCGCTGCGCGGCGCCGCCATCCTGCTGGTGGAGGACAACGTGTTCAGCCAGCAGGTGGCGCAGGAGGTGATCGAGGATGCGGGCGCCGTCGTGGTGATCGCCAACAACGGGCAGGAAGCGATCGACCTGCTGCAGAAGGGCCAGTTCGACTGCGTGCTGATGGACGTGCAGATGCCGCTGATGGACGGTTACGAAACCACGCGCAGGATCCGCAGCCACGCCACGCTGTCGGGCATGCCGGTGATCGCAATGACGGCCAATGCCGGCCAGGAAGACCAGGCGCGCTGCCAGGAGGCCGGCATGGACGATTTCCTCACCAAGCCGGTGGTGCCGAACCTGCTGCTGGCCACGCTGTCCAAGTGGTTGAGCCAGCGTGCGGCGGACGGCCGCACGGCGCAGGTGCGCACGGTGACGGCGGCGCCGGTCATGCTGCCGGAGGTCGCTGCAGGATCGGGGCAGGCACCGGCACGCCGGGTAACCGACCTGGTGCCGCAGCCGGCCCTGGCGGCGCCGGCGCTGTTCGACCTGAGCGTGCTGGGCCTGACATTCGGCAACCGGCAGGACAAGATGCGCAAGTACGCGCTGATGTTCCTGGTCTCCGCGCGCGACGGCCTGGCCGAAATCGACGCGGCGCTGGCGGCCGGCGACCTGAAACGGCTGTCCGAACTGGGCCACCGCATCAAGTCGTCGGCCCGTGCCGTCGGCGCGCTCGGCTTCGGCGAGCTGTGCCTGGCGCTCGAACGGCTGAAGCCGGACGACGAACCGGCGCGCGCGGCGCAGATCGTGGCGCACATGGCGCCGATGCTGCAGCGGCTGCAACGCTTCGTCGACCTCGAACTGGAGCCGCTGCTCCAGGAACTGGGCGACCAACCGGGCTAAGCACGTAGACAAAAACGGGCATTGCCAAACGGCATTGGCAGGCGATAATGTCGGCAATACTGGCGAACCCCTCATCAAGATAACACCATGGCAACTGGCATCGCACCCGGCTTACTGATCCTGCACGGCAACCAGCTGGAGCAGTTGCGTGCCGCCGTCTTCCAATGGCTGCACAGCCACCCGCTGGCACCGCTCGAGAGCGACGTGCTGCTGGTCCAGTCGAACGGCGTGGCCGAATGGCTCAAGATCGCGCTGGCGCAGGAGGCCGGCGTGTGCGCCGCCACCCGCGTGGCCCTGCCGGCGCGTTTCCTGTGGGAAGCCTATCGCACGATGCTGGGGCGCGACCGCGTGCCGCGCATCTCGGCCTTCGACAAGGGGCCGCTGACGTGGCGCCTGATGCGCCTGCTGCCCGGCCTGCTGGCCGACGACGCGTTCGAGCCGCTGCGCCACTTCCTGAAAGGCGGCTGCCAGGAGCGCCGCATGCAGCTGGCCGAGCGGCTGTCCGACCTGTTCGACCAGTACCAGGTGTACCGCGCCGACTGGCTGGCCGACTGGGCCGCCGGGCGCGACCGGATGTGCTGCCCGCGCGGCGTGCACTATCCGCTGCCGGAAGGCCAGCGCTGGCAGGCCGCGCTGTGGCGCGCCATCATCGCCAGCGTGCCGCAGGAAGAGCGCACGCTCGGCCGCGCCGGCGTGCATACCGAATTCATCGCTGCGGTCGAGAGCGGTGCCCAGCCGACCCGTCCACTTCCACGCCGTGTCGTGCTGTTCGGCGTGTCGGCGCTGCCCTACCAGACCCTGCAGGCACTGGCGGCACTGTCGCGCTTTACCCAGGTGATCGTGGCCGTGCCGAACCCGTGCCGTTTCTACTGGGGCGACATCATCGACGGCCGCGACCTGCTGCGCGCCGCCCGGCACCGCCAGCCGCAGCGCAACGGCGTCGACCTGGCGCAGGTGCCGATCGAGGCGCTGCATGCGCACAGCCACCCGCTGCTGGCAAGCTGGGGCCGCCAGGGCCGCGACTACATCCGCATGCTCGACGAATTCGACGAAGCTTCCGGCGAAGGCGCCGAGCACCTGCGCGTGGACCTGTTCAACGACGACGAGGGCGAAACGCTGCTGGCGCAGCTGCAGGGTGCGGTGCGCGACATGCTGCCGCTGTCCGAACACCATTTCCCGGTGCCGGATGCGCACGACCGCTCGGTGGTCTTCCATATCACGCACAGCGTGCAGCGCGAGGTCGAAGTGCTGCACGACCAGCTGCTGGCGCAGTTCGCGCAGGATGCCACGCTGCGCCCGCGCGACATCGTGGTGATGGTGCCGGACATCGGCGTGTTTACGCCGGCCATCCACGCGGTGTTCGGCCAGTACGGCAAGAACCGCGGCCGCGGCGATGCGCGCTATATCCCCTTCGAGATCGGCGACGTCAACGACCGCAGCGTCAACCCGCTGCTGGTGGCGCTGGAATGGCTGCTGCGGCTGCCGCAGCAGCGCTGCCGGCAAAGCGAGGTGCGCGACCTGCTCGACGTGCCCGCGCTCGCGGCCCGCTTCGGCCTGGTGGAGGACGACCTGCCCACGCTGGGTCGCTGGATCGAAGGCGCCGGCGTGCGCTGGGGGCTCGATCGCGAGCACCGCGCGGGCCTGGGGCTGGGGCCGACCGGCGAGCAGAATGCCTGGATCTTCGGTATCCGCCGCATGCTGCTCGGCTATGCGAGCGGTGCCGGCGGCGCCTTCGGCGACATCGAGCCGTATGGCGAAGTGGGCGGCCTCGATGCCGCGCTGGCCGGCTCGCTGGCGCAACTGGTCGAGGCGCTGCTGGCCTGGCGCGAACGGCTGGCGCAACCGCGCACGCCGTTCGAATGGGGCGAACTGGCGCGCGCGCTGCTGGCCACGTTCTTCGATGCCCGCGAAGAAGGCGACAAGCTCACGCTGAACGCCCTGAACGAAGCGTTGAATGCCTGGCTGGAAACCTGCGACGGCGCCGGCTTCGACGAGCCGGTACCCCTGTCGGTGCTGCGCGAAACCTGGCTGGGCGCGCTGGACGAGCCGTCGCTGGAGCACCAGTTCGTCTCCGGCGGCGTGACGTTCTGCACGCTGATGCCGATGCGCGCGGTGCCGTTCCGCGTGGTGTGCCTGCTCGGCATGAACGACGGCGACTTCCCGCGCCGCACCAGCCAGGCCGATTTCGACCTGCTTGCGCTCCCCGGCATGGCGCGCCCGGGCGACCGCTCGCGCCGCGACGACGACCGCTACCTGATGCTCGAAGCCTTGCTGGCGGCGCGCGACAAGCTGTACGTCAGCTGGGTCGGGCGCAACGTGCGCGACAACACCGAGCAGCCGGCTTCGGTGCTGGTGGCCCAGCTGCGCGACTACCTGAAAAACGGCTGGGACCTCGACCTGTCCGAGCGCACCACGGAACATGCGCTGCAACCGTTCAGCCGACGCTACTTCGAGCGCGGCGGCCTGCTGACCTATGC
>DASVVD010000081.1:0-13077 GCA_036386715.1 Pseudoduganella sp. | reverse complement strand
GCCGCCGCCCTGTTCTGGTTCATGTCCGGTGCCCTCGGGCTGGGCAGCATCCAGGCCCGCACGGTCCACCCGGTTCACCGCGCCTGAAGCCGGCATGGCCGGTGCGGGATGTCTGGCAATCTGCCAGCCAATTCAAGCTTGGCAATTCTCCAGAAATAGAGCACTATCCTGAAAAGTGTTCAATAAATAGATCCCGGCATCGTCCGGGTCGACCAAATGGAGGATGACAATGAGCAATGCCAAGAACGTAAGCCTGCAAAGCGCCTACTCGGGCGTGGCCGACAACTACCGCGGCGAGGATGTCGACCTGCACGCGATCTACCGCGACATGCGCAGGAACTCGCCGATCATCGCCGAGAATTTCATGGGCAGGCTCGGCGTGCCGAACATCGCCGGGCTGGATCCGGACCGTCCGACCTTTACGGTGTTCCGGTACAAGGAAGTGATGGCGGTGCTGCGCGACGCCGCCAACTACACCAGCGGCTTCATCGCCGAAGGACTGGGTGCGTTCTTCGACGGCCTTATCCTGACCGGCATGGATGGCGACGCGCACAAGAAGGCGCGCGCGCTGCTGCAGCCGATCTTCATGCCCGAAGTGGTCAACACCTGGCGCGACACCAAGATGGCCCCGATCGTGCGTGAAGAGTTCCTGCGTCCGCTGGTGGCGCAAAAAAAGGCCGACCTGATGGACTTCGGGCTACTGTTCCCGATCCGCGTGATCTACGCCCTGATCGGCTTCCCCGGCAACGACCCCGACAAGATCCGGCAATACGCGGCGTGGGCACTGGCAATCCTGGCCGGGCCGCAGGTCGATGCCGAAAAGGCCGCACAGGCGCGCCAGGCCGCCATGGAGGCGGCCAAGGCGCTGTACGACGCCACCCATGAGGCGGTGGTCGAGGTGCGCCGCAACGGCGCCGGTGGCGACGACCTGATCAGCCGCCTGATCCGCGCCGAAAGTGACGGCCGCCGCTTCGACGACCATGAAGTCACCACCTTCGTGCGCTCGCTGCTGCCGGCCGCCGCCGAGACCACCACCCGCACCTTCGGCACGACCATGACGCTGCTGCTGGAACGGCCGGAACTGCTGGCGCGCGTGCGCGCCGACCGCAGCCTGGTGCCGAAAGCCATCGACGAGGCGATCCGCCTCGAGCCGGTGGCCACCTTCAAGGTGCGCCAGGCGGCGCAGGACCTGGACCTGGCCGGCGTGGCGATCCCGAAAGGGGCGATGGTGCAATGCATCGTTTCTTCCGCGAACCGCGACGAGGAAGCGTTCGAGCGCAGCGAGGAGTTCGATATCGATCGCAAGCCCAAGCCCTCGTTCGGCTTTGGCTTCGGCCCGCACATGTGCATCGGCCAGTTCATCGCCAAGACCGAACTGCAGGTCGCGATCAATGGCGTGCTCGACCTGATGCCGAACGTGCGCCTGGACCCGGAACAGGCGCCGCCGCGCATCACCGGCGCCCAGCTGCGTGGTCCGAAGCACGTCCATGTGATCTGGGACTGAGCCGTTTGAAGATTTATTGAACATAAATACAAAAAGTGTTTAAATTTTCTTCTTTTCTGTTCTAGAATTGACGACAGAAGAACAGCGCTTCCTGTTGAAGCCAATTCCATTCCCTGGAGACAAACATGAAATTTGAAGACCTGATTCTTGTCAGCGTGGACGACCACGTGATCGAACCGCGCGGCGCCTTCGACCGCCACATGCCCGCCAGATTCAAGGGCCGCCAGCCGCGGGTCGACAACATCAAGGGCCGCGATGTCTGGGTGTTCGAAGACCGCGCGACCGGCTACATGGGCCTGAACTCGGTGGTCGGCCGCCCGAAGGACGAGTACGGCATGGAGCCGCTCTCCTACGAGCAGATGCGCCGCGGTACCTGGGACATCAAGGCACGGGTGGACGACATGAACGCCAACGGCGTGCTCGGTTCGCTATGCTTCCCGACTTTCCCGGGCTTTGCCGGCCAACGCTTCCAGGTGATGAACGACCGGGAAGTCAGCCTCGCGGCGATCCAGGCTTACAACGACTGGCACCTGCACGACTGGTGCAATGCCGCGCCGGGCCGCTTCATTCCCCTGATGATGGTGCCATGGTGGGACATGCAGGCCGCGGCGGCCGAAGTCAAGCGCCTGGCCGCGCAGGGCGTGCACGCGCTGACGCTGTCCGACAACCCGACCGTGCACGGCTACCCGTCGATCCACAACGCGCACTGGGACCCGCTGTGGAAGGCTTGCGCCGACAACGACGTGGTCATCTGCTGCCACATCGGCACCGGCGTCAAGGCTGCCCACGCTTCGGACGAATCGCCGATCGATGCCTGGATCACCTCGATGCCGATCTCGATCTCGAACTCGGCCGCGGACTGGATCTGGGCGCCGATGTGGAAGAAATATCCGAAGCTGCGCATGGCGCTGTCGGAAGGCGGCATCGGCTGGATTCCCTACCTGCTCGAGCGTGCCGACTTTACCCATAGCCACCACCACGAATGGACCAACTCGAACTTTGGCGGCAAGAAGCCGAGCGAGATCTTCAACGAGCATTTCATCACGTGCTTTATCGAAGATGCCTTCGGCCTGAAGAACCTGGATGCGATCAACGTCGACAAGGTGACGTGGGAATGCGATTACCCGCACTCCGACTGCACCTGGCCGCATTCCGCCAATGTGTTCTGGCAGCAGGCACAGCACCTGACGGACGAGGTGATCAACAAGATCACCCACCTGAACGCGATGCGCGAGTTTTCCTACGACCCGTTCGCCATCCTGGGCCGGGAAAACTGCACGGTCGGCGCGCTCAAGGCGCAGGCCACCCACGTCAGCACCGAGCCGGCCCTCGGCCTGGGTGGCGCGGCGCCGGACCGCGACCCGAGCCGTCCTGTGACGTCGGGTGACATCAACAAGATGTTCGCTTCCGCCGACGCCCAGACTGCGCTCTGACGCCCGCTGCCGGATTCAATGCCCGGCGTACCGCGCCGTGTCGGCGCGGTACGCCGGTCTCCCTGCCAATCAAACGATGAACGACCATGTCCATTGACCAGTTCACCTTCAGTCCACTGCCGCCCGAGGCCGAGGCGATGCGCGCCGAGGTGCGCGGCTTCCTCGCCGAAGCACTGGCGGATGTCCCGCCGAGCCGGCGCGCCGAATCCTGGATGGGATTCGATGCCGGGTTCAGTCGCCGCCTGGGTGAGCGGGGCTGGATCGGCATGGCCCTGCCGAAACGGTACGGCGGTGCCGATGCCAGCCCGTTTGCCCGCTATGTGGTGATCGAGGAACTGCTGGCGGCCGGCGCGCCCGTCTCGGCGCACTGGTTCGCCGACCGCCAGAGTGGCCCGCAGATCCTGCACTACGGCACTCAGGCCCAGAAGGATTTCCACCTGCCCGCAATCTGCCGCGGCGAGCAGTTCTTTTGCATCGGCATGAGCGAGCCGAACTCCGGCTCCGACCTGGCCTCGATCCGGACGGCCGCGCGGCGCGCCGGCGACCAGTGGATCGTCAACGGCCAGAAAGTATGGACCACCAACGCCCAGCGCTCGCACTACATGATCGCGCTGGTGCGCACCGACCCGGACAGCAAGCGCAACGAAGGCCTGTCCCAGTTCATCATCGACCTGTCGCTGCCGGGCATCACGATCCGTCCCATCAAGGACCTGACCGGCGCCAGCCACTTCAATGAAGTCTTTTTCGACGACCTGGCGCTGGACGCCGGCGCCCTGATCGGCACCGAGGGCCAGGGCTGGGCCCAGGTCACGGCCGAGCTGGCGTTCGAGCGCAGCGGGCCGGAACGCTTCCTGAGTTCGATCGCGCTGCTGCAATCGCTGATCGGCGCGGTCGGTACCGAACCCGACGCGCTGCAGGCGCGCGACATCGGCCGCCTGGCCGCGCGCCTGATCACGCTGCGGCAGATGTCGCTGGCGGTCACCGCCCACCTGGCGGCCGGCCGCAATCCGGCCTGGGAAGCATCGGTGGTCAAGGAACTGGGTACCTGTTTCGAGCAGGAGATCCCGGAGCTGGCCCAGGCCGTGCTGGACATCGCTCCCGCCACGCGTGGCGGCAGCGAGCATGCGAGGGTGCTGGCCTACCTGATGCAGGAGGCGCCTTCATTTTCATTGCGTGGCGGGACGCGCGAAATTCTTCGCGGGATCATCGCACGCGGACTGGGGATGCGTTAATCATGAGACAAGTGTTTGATTCGACGGTCGAGCGCCTGTTCGCCGACATTGCCAGCCCCGCAGCGGTGCTGGCCTGCGAGGACGGCACCTGGCCGCAAGCGATGTGGACGTCTGTCGAGGAGTCGGGCTTTCCGCTGGCGCTGGCGCCCGAGGCACTCGGCGGGGCCGGCGCCAGCTGGGCCGACGTGTGCGGCGTGATCCGGCTGGCCGGTCGCTTCAACCTGCCGCTGCCCTTGCCGGAGGCGATGCTGGCCAACTGGCTGCTGGGTGCGGCCGGGCTGGCGCCGGCGAGCGGCGCCGTCAGCGTCGTCGGCGCCGGCACGCTGCGTCTGCAGGGGGGCGTGGTCAATGGCGAAGCGCCCGACGTGCCCTGGGGCGGTGCCGTGCCGCTGGTGGTGGCAGTGACCGGCGGCGCCGAGCCGATGGTGGTGCTGCTGCCGACCGAGGCGGCCAGCAGCCGCGACGGCGCCAATACCGCCGCCGAGCCCCGCACCACGCTGCTGTTCCAGGACGTGGCACCGGTAGCCCAGGCGCCGCTGCCGTCGGGCTGGCCGGCCGATGTGCTGCTGCTGGGCGGCGCCCTGGTGCGCGCGGCGCAGATCGCCGGTGCGCTGGAAGGCGTGCTGGCGCTGGCCACCACGTATGCCGGCGAGCGGATCCAGTTCGGCAAGCCGATCGGCAGCTTCCAGGCAATCCAGCACCAGGTTGCGGTGCTGGCCGAGCACGCGGCCGCCGCGGTCATGGCAACCGAAGCGGCCTTCGCCGCGGCGGACACGCGCATCGTGCGGCTGCAGGCCATTGCCGCCAAGATCTGCGCATCGGAGGCTGCCGGTGTCGGCGCGAGCGTCGCCCATGCGGTGCATGGCGCGATCGGTTTCACGCACGAGCATTCGCTGCACCTGAGCACGCGCCGACTGTGGTCCTGGCGCAGCGAATTCGGTTCGGCCGGCGCCTGGTCGCAACGGCTGGGCAGGGCGGTCTGCGTCGCCGGTCCACAGGCATTCTGGCCCGGCATTACCGATGGCCATTTCGACACTTTGCGGGAGCAGTACGCATGACCCAGTTCCTGGCAATCGAGCGCGACGGCTCGATCCTGACCGTGCGCATGGATAGTCCCGCGACGCGCAACGCCCTGAGCACGCCGTCCCAGATGCAGGAATTTGTCGACCTGTGCGCGACGGTGCGGCTCGACCGCGGCGTCAAGGTAGTGGTCCTGACCGGCAACGGCCCGGCCTTCTGCGCGGGCGGCAACGTCAAAGACATGGCCGAGCGCGGCGGCATCTTCGCCGGCTCGCCATACGAGGTCAGCGAGAGCTACCGCAACGGCATCCAGCGCATCCCGTCGTGCCTGTACAACCTGGACGTGCCGGTGATCGCGGCCCTGAACGGGCCGGCGGTCGGCGCCGGCCTCGACCTGGCCTGCATGTGCGACGTGCGGATCGCCGCCGACACCGCGAAGTTCGCCGAAAGTTTCGTCAAGCTGGGCATCGTTCCCGGCGACGGCGGCGCATGGCTGCTGCCGCGCATCGTCGGCATGCCCAGGGCCAGCCTGATGGCGCTGACCGGCGACACCATCGACGCGGCCACCGCGCTGGCGTGGGGCCTGGTCACCGAAGTCGTGCCGGCGGCGCAACTCGAGGATGCGGCGCTGGCGATCGCGCGCCGCATGGCGGCCAATCCATCGCACGGGCTGCGCCTGACCAAGCGGCTGCTGCGCGAGGGCCAGCACATGCGGCTCGACTCGCTGCTTGAAATGTCGGCCGCCTATCAGGCGCTGGCGCATCACACCGAGGATCACGCGGAAGCGGTCGCCGCCTTCCTCGGCAAGCGCGAACCGCAATACCAGGGTAGATAAAACCCGTCCATCATCAGGAGAAGCAGCATGCGTACGGTATTCCGTGAAGACCACGAGATGTTCCGCGAAATGGCCCGGCGGTTCATCGAGAACGAAATCGTGCCCCACCTGCCGGCGTGGGAACATGCCGGCATCGTGCCGAAGTCGGTCTGGCGCAAGGCCGGCGAAGTCGGGCTGCTGTGCTCGACCGTGCCGGAAGAGTATGGCGGTGCCGGCGGGGATTTCGGCCATTCGGCCGTGATGATCGAGGAGCTGGCGCGCGTCAACGCCACCGCGATCGGTTTTACTACTCATTCCGAGATCGTGGCACCGTATATCGTGGCCTACGGCAGCGAGGAACAGAAGCACCGCTGGCTGCCCGGCATGGTCAGCGGCGCGAAGATCGGGGTAATCGCGATGAGCGAACCGGGCATCGGTTCCGACCTGCGCTCGATGCGCACCAGCGCGCGGCGCGACGGCGACGATTACGTGGTCAACGGCCAGAAGACCTTCATCACCAACGGCGGCAATGCCGACCTGGTAGTCACCGCGACCAAGCTGGATCCGGGCGCGAAGGAACTGACGCTGGTCTGCGTCGAAGCCGACAGCCCCGGCTTCTCGAAGGGCAGGCTGCTGGAAAAGATCGGCCTGAAAGGGCAGGACACGTCCGAGCTGTTCTTCGACGACGTGCGGGTGCCGGTGGCGAACCGCCTGGGCGATGAAAACCAGGGCTTCTCGTACCTGACCCACCAGCTGGCGTGGGAGCGCACCATCATCGGCCTGCGTGCGGCGGCCAGCATCGAAGCGCTGATCGAGGACACGCTGGCGTATGTCCGCGAGCGCAAGGTGTTCGGCAAGACGGTGTTCGATTTCCAGAACACGCGGTTCAAGCTGGCCGAGTGCAAGGCGCAGGCAACGATGCTGCGTGCGTTCGTCGACGACTGCCTGGCCAAGGCCATGCGCGGCGAGCTGTCGGCCGAGGTGGGGGCGATGTGCAAGCTGATGGGATCGGAAATGCAGGGCAGGGTGCTCGACGAGCTGCTGCAGCTGCACGGCGGCTACGGCTTCATGAGCGAGTACAAGATCAGCCGTGCCTGGGTCGATGCCCGTGTCGCGCGCATCTACGGCGGCACGTCGGAGATCATGAAGGAGATCATCGCGCGCTCGCTCTAGCGCCTCGCCATCCTCAGCCCCCGCTGGTCCGCACCAGGAACTGGCGGAAGGCCTCGGCCGGCTGGCCCAGCGGCCGGTCGCGGTGCCAGATCAGCCCCACCTCCATGTCCGGCACCACGTCGAGGATCGGGCGCGCCTCGATCTTCTTGCCTTCCAGCGACCAGTGGCGGTACACCATGTCCGACAGGATGCTGACCCCGAAGCCGTGGGCGATCAGGCCACGCAGCGCTTCCATCGAACTGGTGCGGAAAGCGACGTGCGGCCTCACACCGCGCGCCTCCCAGTAACGCCCGGTCGACTCCTCGCTCTCGTCCACCGTCACCTGGATATACGGGTAGGCCGCGATGTCGGCGAGGGCGGCGTTGTCGTTCGCGAGCAGCGGATGGTCGGCCGCCAGCCACAGCTGGCGCCTCGACCGTACCAGCACATGGTGGCCGAACCGGTCGCGCTCCGGGATGTTCGACAGGATCACCACGCCGATATCGATGCTGCCGGCCTCGATCCCGTCCTCGATGGCCTGGCGGTGCATGTCGGCCAGGCCGACCCCTACATCGGGATACTGGCCGCGAAAGCGCGCCAGCAACGGCGGCAGGAAATAGCCGAGCAGGGTATAGGAGGCACCGATTCGCAGTGGCCCGGCCAGCTGCAGCGCCGGCAGGTGCTGCTCGCGCAGGCAGTCCGCCAGCGCGTCGAGAATGCCGCGCGTGCGGTGATAGAAGCGCTGGCCGTCGGCCGTCAGGGCAACGCCATGCGGCTTGCGCTCGAACAGCCGCACGCCCAGTTCCTGCTCGAGCTGCAGCACCGCGTTGGTGATCGCCGACTGCGACACGTGGGCGCGCGTGGCGGCCATGGAAAAGCGGCCGGTCTCGGCGGCGGCCACGAAATAGCGCAGCTGGCGCAGGCTGACGTTATCGGTGCTGGACATGCGTTTTCCTGATACCTGGGTTCATGAATTTTTGATTTTACGGTAAGTGAACATTTTTGTAGACTCTGTTCATAAAAATTATCCATGGAGACAAGCATGACCCCACGCGTTCCATTGCTCCTGCTGGCAGGCAGCTGCGCCATCGCCATCCTCGGCGGCACCGCGCTCGCCGCGCCGCCCGAAAATCCGCCATCGGAACCGCAGGCGGAGGCCGATGCAGTGCCCGCGGTGCCAAGGGTCATCGTCACCTCGCAGCGCCGTGAACAGGCCCTGCAGGACGTGCCGGCGGCGGTCACCGCCATCGACGCCGGCGAACTGGCCCGGCGCCAGATCGGCGACATCAAAGCGCTCAGCGCCAACGCGCCATCGCTGCTGATCAGCGATACTCCGGTCGGCAAGAACAACATGATCATCGGCATGCGCGGCGTTACGCCGACGTCGATTTCCTCGAACAACGATCCCACCGTCGGCATCTATGTCAACGGCGTGTACTATGCACGCACTGCCGGCGCCAATGCGGCCCTGGTCGACATGGACGCGGTCGAGGTCATCCGCGGTCCGCAAGGCACGCTGTTCGGCCGCAACACCATCGGCGGGGCCCTGAACATGACGACCAAGGCGCCGCAGCAGGCGTTCGAAGGGAGCGTGACCGCGGGCGCGGGCAATTACGGCCAGCGCACGCTGACCGGCATCGTCAACCTCCCGCTCGGCGATGCCACGGCGCTGCGCCTGGTGGTCGATGGGCTCAGGCACGATGGCTATGGCCGCAGTGCGACGCTCGGCGAGCAACTCGGCGACGAAGACCGGCGTTATGTCCGCGCCTCGCTGCGCAGCAGGCCGCTGCGTGACCTGCTGGTCGACCTCACCTGGGACAAGTTCCGCAGCGATGCCGCGTCCCAGGTCTGGATCGTCAACTACTTCGATCCCGCCATCGCCGCGCGCCCGCTGGCACCCATCGCCGGGTACGTCCAGGATGGCGGCTATACCAGCTATGCCGGTTTCAATCCGCGCAATACGGCCGATGTCGACAACTCGACCGCGACGCTGCGCTGGAACGCCGGGCCGGCCACGGTCAAGTCGATCAGCGCCTACCGCCATCTCGCCACCGTCAGCGGCTACGACCTCGACGCGACGCCGGTATTCGTCAACCAGTTGCAGCGCTACGCCGTCAGCGGCCACCAGTTCACCCAGGAGCTGCAGGTCTACGGCAATGCCCTGGACGACCGCCTCGACTGGATCGCCGGCGCCTATTACTTCAGCGAGGCACTGCGCGACAGCAGCCTGGTGACCACACCCTCGGGTGGCAATACGCTGGGCCGTCTGAACGAATTCGACTCTGACCAGGCATCGGCCAGCATGTTCGGCCAGCTGACCTATGCGGTGCTGCCGCAGCTGCGCGCCACCGCCGGCGCGCGCCTGGTGCGGGACAAGCGCGAAGTCGACTATCATGCGCCGCGCTACCTGGTACAGACCGGGGCCATGCTGGCCGGCAGTGCCGGCTGCGCGCTGGCCGCGGCCGGGCTGGACGGAGGCGGCTGCCATTATGCGCCACCCGCGCTGCATGCCCGGTACACACCATGGACGCTCGGCCTGGACTACAAGTTCGACGACGGCACGCTGGTGTACGGCAAGGTGTCGCGCGGCTTCCGTTCGGGCGGCTTCCAGCCGGCGGGCGCCACCAACGCCTTCGGCTACGCGCCATTCGACAAGGAACAGGTCATGTCGTACGAGGCGGGTTCGAAGACGGAACTGTTCCAGCGCAGGCTGCGCCTGAACCTGGCGGCCTACCTGGCCAAGTACAAGGATATCCAGCAGATCACGCCGCAGTTCCCGCCCGGCAGCACGACGACCATCAGCACGGTGGTCAATGCTGGCGACGCGACCATCAAGGGGCTGGAACTGGACGCGGTGCTGCGCCTGGCCGACCTGAGCCTGAACGCCGGCATCGGCTTGACCGATCCGGAATTCGACAACGGCCCGTTCGAAGGACTGCCCTTCGTTACCACCGCCAGGACCACCGTCGCGCTGGGTGCAGATTATCCGCTGGCCACCCCGCTCGGGCAGCTCGACCTGCATCTCGACTACAGCTGGCGCTCCGGGGTGGCCTATTTCCAGCCCGTCAACACGAATACGCTGCCGTTCCAGCCCCTGGCGGTGGGCCAGGTCGCATCGAACACTCAGCCGGCATTCGGGCTGCTGAACGCCATGTTCACGCTCAAGCGGCGTGGCGACCAAACGCGTGTCAGCCTGTGGGGAAAGAATCTGGCCGGCAAGTACTACCTGGCCCGTTCGAACTCGTTCTATATCCAGGGCTACAACAACCAGACACCCGGCGATCCGCGTACCTTCGGCGTCAATCTCGAACTCCGCTTCTAGCCTTTCAGAAAACACGACATGGAAATCCTCCCGCGACAACGGCTGACCGCCCCTTATCCCAGCCTCGGCTACGCCGCCTGGGTAATCGGCGTGCTGTTCCTGGTCACCCTGTTTTCCCAGCTCGACCGCCAGTTGCCGGCCTTGCTGGTGCGCCCGATCCGCGCCCATTTCCAGATCTCCGATACCGCGTTCAGCCTGCTGCAGGGCTATGCGTTCTCGATCTGCTACACCCTGATGGGCCTGCCTCTCGGGCGCCTGGTCGACCGCACGGTGCGGCGCAACCTGATCTTCTGGGGCCTGCTGTTCTGGACCCTGATGACGGCGCTGTCGGGGCTCGCGGATTCGTACACGGTGCTGTTCCTTGCCCGCATGGGCGTGGGCGTGGGCGAAGCGGTGCTGGCGCCGGCCGCGTACTCGATCATTGCCGACTATGTGGCACCGGAGCGGCGCGGGCGCGCGCTGGCGTTTTACTACACGTCGCTGGCGGTCGGTTCGGGCGCCTCGATGCTGCTCGGGGGCTGGCTGCTGGGCGCCATCCCGCAGGAAGGCATGGCGCTGCCCCTGCTGGGCGTGCTTCCGGCCTGGCGTATCTGCTTCCTGGCCGCGGCCGCCCCCGGCCTCCTGCTCGGCGCGCTGCTGTTCACCATACGCGAGCCGGTGCGGCGCGAGCAGGGCGGGCAGGCGCAGCAATGCACGGTCGGCGAATTCCTCGCCTTTCTCGGCCAGCACCACCGCACCTTCGCCCGCCTGCTGACGTATCCCGCGCTGCTCGCCGTGATCGGCTACGGCATGCTGTCCTGGGCACCGGCACTGTTCGACCGCCGTTTCCACATGCCGGCCAGCCGCGCCGGCATCATTCTCGGCGTCATCATCGCTGTCGCCGGCCTGGGCGGCACGCTGCTCGGCGGCTTCCTCAGCGACCGCTGGCTGCGGCTCCGGGTGCGCGCGGCACGGTTCCGGGTCGCGCTGGTGGGCACCGTGGCATGCGCCCCGATGGCCGTGCTGTGGCCGCTGGCCGGCAACGCCCCCACGGCCTTCGTGCTGCTCGGCTGCGCCGTACTGGGCCTGAGCATCGCGCAGTCGGCGGCGCCGGCCTGCATCCAGGAAGTGTGTCCGAACAACATGCGCGGGCAGGCGATCTCGGTCTACCTGCTGATCGCCGGCCTGCTGGGGATCGGGCTCGGACCGACCCTGGTCGCGCTGGTGACGGACCGGATCTTCCACGATGATGCCAGGCTGCACCTGGCCATCAGTGCCACCGTGCTGCCGACCGCGCTGGCCGCGATCTGGCTGTGCTGGTCGGGCCTGCGCCCGTTCGAGGCGACGCGCACGCTGGTGCGCGGCCCGGACTAAGCGCGCAGCACCGACCGCCAAGGGCGTGGCCGGTGCCGGTATGCGTTTTGCTGATACCTGTGCTCAGGATTCATGGATTTACAATAATTGAACATTTTTGTAGAATATGTTCATAAAATTATTAACGGAGACCTTTCCATGAATTCGCCGCTTACGCCTGCCGCCGGGGCAGCGCTGCGCGCCGTCGCGCTTGACGACAAATACACGGTCGACCACGGACGCATCTACCTCAGCGGCGTGCAGATGCTGGCCCGCCTGCCGATGCTGCAAAAGAAACGCGACCTCGAGGCCGGCCTGAACACGGGGGGCTACGTGTCCGGTTACCGTGGTTCGCCGCTGGGCGGCCTGGATCTCGCGCTGTGGAAGGCGAAAAAACACCTCGACAGCAACGACATCGTGTTTCAGCCGGGCCTGAACGAAGACCTGGCAGCGACCGCGGTGTGGGGCACGCAGCAGGTCAACCTGTACGACAGCGCCACCCGCGATGGCGTATTCGGCATGTGGTATGGCAAGGGGCCAGGCGTGGACCGTTCCATCGACGTGCTCAAGCACGCGAACGCCGCCGGCACCTCGGCCCGGGGCGGCGTGCTGATGCTGGTCGGCGACGACCACGCCGCCAAGTCGTCCACCGTGGCGCACCAGTCGGAGCATGTGCTGGTCGCCTGCGGCATCCCCGTGCTGTATCCGGCCAGCGTGCAGGAAATCCACGACTACGGCCAGCACGGCTGGGCAATGAGCCGCCATGCCGGGCTGTGGGTGGCAATGAAATGCGTGACCGACGTGGTGGAGTCGTCCGCTTCGGTGGAGATGGACCCGCAGCGCCTGCGCATCGAGATGCCGGACACGCCGCCCGTCGAGGGCGGGCTTGGCATCCGCTGGCCCGACGGGCCGCTCGAGCAGGAGGCGCGCCTGGTCGAGCGCAAGTGGTACGCCGCCCTCGACTATATTCGTGCCAACAAGCTCAACCAGGTGGTGCTGGACGCCCCGCGGGCCCGTTTTGGCATCGTCGCCGCCGGCAAGGCCTACCTCGACCTGCGCCAGGCGCTGGTCGACCTGGGCCTGGACGAGGCGGCCTGCCGCGACATCGGCATCCGCATCCTCAAGGTCGGCTGCGTCTGGCCGCTGCATGCGGATGACGTGCGCGAATTCGCCGCCGGGCTCGAGGAAATCCTGGTCGTGGAAGAAAAGCGGCAAGTGCTCGAATATGCGATCAAGGAGCAACTGTACAACTGGCCCGGTGAGCAGCG
>DASVVD010000080.1:0-3747 GCA_036386715.1 Pseudoduganella sp. | reverse complement strand
ATGACCACGCGCCCGGCCGGCAATTCCAGGTACAGCGTATTGTCCGGATCGAGCGCGCGCCAGTCGGCGTTCTTCGATCCCTTGATCACGTCGGCCACGGAAGGCCTGGGCGGCAGTTCCTTCGCCATCAGCAGCGAAGGGGCCGCCGCCAGCGCGGTCGACAAGGCTAAAAGACACAGCGGCCAGCGATGCATCGGGTCTCCCGGTGACTTGTTTGATTGGAGCAGGAATTGTAAGCTTTCAGATGGTCTTGATGAAACTAAGTTGCGGAAAACTAAGTTGCTGGCGCCGGTCCACAGGCATGTTGCCTGGTGTATGATTCCGCCGCAACCTTATAGGAATATTATGGAATTCGTTCACTTGCTGGAGATGCTGCTTCACGTCGACAAGGCGCTCGATACGCTGATTGCGCAGTACGGCACCCTGGTCTATGCCATCCTGTTCGCCATCATCTTTTGCGAGACCGGCGTGGTGGTCCTGTTCTTCTTCCCCGGCGACACGCTGCTGTTCATTGCCGGCGCGTTCTGCGCCACCGGCCACATGCACCTTGGCCTGCTGATCTTCCTGCTGGTGAGCGCCGCGGTACTGGGTAATACGACGAATTACTGGATCGGCGAGGCCATCGGCCAGCGTGTCTTCACGCACGATTACCGCTGGATCAACCGCGATGCCTTGCAGCGCACCCACAATTTTTTCGAGAAGCATGGTGGCAAGACCATCATCCTGGCGCGTTTCGTCCCCGTAGTGCGCACCTTCGCGCCGTTCGTGGCCGGCGTGTCGGACATGACGTTTGCCCGCTTCCAGCTCTACAACATCACCGGGGCGGTGGCGTGGGTGGTGTCACTTTGCTCGGCCGGTTATTTCTTCGGCAATATCCCGCTGGTGCGCGACAACCTCACCACGATCGTGCTGATCGGCGTGGGCGTGGCCATCGTGCCGGTGGCGCTGGGCGGTTTGTGGAAGATGAGCCGGCGCATGCTGGGTCGTTGATTTTCATCAGGAAAGATTACTCTCAAGTTTTGCCTTGCGGCATCCGTTAACCGGGCACGTCCTTATTCTTTTGCCCCGGAGTAACATGCGCAAGCTGATTGCCCTCATTGCGTGCTGCCTGGCCTTCGGCCCGGCGGTCGCGAACAATTCTTCATCCCGCGTTGCCGGGGTGCAGCCATCGTCGCCCGCGCGCGACGATGCGATGGGCATCGGCGACCCGAAGCAAAAGCCGGGCCGCAAGCTTTCCGCGCGCGAGCAGGAAGAGCAGGACGAAGCCGAGCTGTCGGCGAAGATTGCCGACCGGCTGGCGCAAATGAAAGCCAGCCAGGCCGCCCGCTTCGCCGCCGCCGCCCGGGCACGGAAGGCGGCGCAGGCCAAGGCCAGCAAGGCCACTTCGCCGCCGCCGCCGCCGGCCAATGGCACTTTCTGGACCTACGAAGGCGAGTTCGGTCCGGCCAACTGGAGCAAGATCAACGCGGCCTGGAACAAGTGCAATGGCGGCGAGCGCCAGTCGCCGATCGATATTCGCGACGGCATCCGGGTCGACCTGGAACAGATCGCCTTCGAGTACCGCCCGTCCGGCTTTTCCGTGACCGACAACGGCCATACCGTGCAGGTTGCCGTTGGCAGCGGCAATTTCCTGTCCGTTGGCGGTCGCACGTATGAACTGCAGCAGTTGCACTTCCACCGCCCGGCCGAAGAGCGCGTCAACGGCAAGACCTACGAGATGGGCATCCACCTGGTGCACAAGGATATCCAGGGCCGCACCGCCGTGCTGGCGCTGATGCTGCAGCGCGGCCGCGCACAGCCGGCGGTCCAGACGGTGTGGAACAACCTGCCGCTGGAGCGGCAGGACACGGCCACGCCGTCGATCGTGTTCAACCCGAACGACCTGCTGCCCGAGCGGCGCGACTATTACACCTATATGGGATCGCTCTCCGAGCCGCCGTGCACCGAGGGCGTGCTGTGGCTGGTGATGAAGGAGCCGCTGCAGGCATCGGCCGAGCAGATGGCGGTGTTCTCGCGGCTGTACCCGCTGAACGCGCGGCCGGTGCAGGCGGCCGCCGGGCGGATGGTCAAGGAATCGCAGTAGCCGATTCCACTACGGCTCAGGTCGTGTCCACCTTGGGGTCAACCCCGAAACCGGACACGAACTCGGCAGTTTTATGCCGTACACAACTGCCGTACACAGCTGACGCACACAGTTGACGCACACAGTTGAGCTCGTGTCCGAAAATGGGGTTGACCCCATGGTGGACACGAGCCCGGCAGTGGAAGTTTTTGGCTTTTTCCGGGCGCCGCGAGGCGCCCGTTGTTCATGGCTGCACACTGATGGTGTGCACGCCGGTCCAGCCGGCGCCGGCGGCCAGCGGCCCCTTGTCGACGCGGGCCGGTTCGACGCAGACGAAGCGCTGCCATTCGTCGTCGCGCATGTCGCTCAGCCTGGCGGCGGCCCCGGCGCCCGGGTTCCAGACCACGAACTCGGAAAACCCTTCCTGCTGCAGGCGCAGCGTGCCTGCGCCCGGCTGCAGGGCCAGTTCGGCCGGGGCCGGGTAGATGTTGTCCAGCGGCGGGCCGAAATGCAGCGGCTCGGCCAGGCCGGTCAGCACGGTGCGCGTAAACTCGTCCACCTGGAAATACGTGTGCAGCGCGCAGGCGAAGTCGAACGATGCCGTGCCGGTGTTGCGCACGTGGTAGCGCATCTCGAGGGCATCCGGCTTCAGGGTGAAACGCAGCGCCAGCGCGAACGCATGCGGCCAGCCCTGCGCCAGTGCGGCTGGTACGTCGTCGTGCGTCAGCAGGAACTCGGCCCAGGCAGTGGTGGCGTCGGCGCCATGGTCGCCGGGGCGCCAGTGCGACAGCCGCGCCACGCCGTGGCGCTGGCCGGTGCCGCGCGTGGAGAACTGCGGGAAGATCACCGGCACGCCGCCGCGGATCGCGGCACTGCCGTCGCGCGGCGAGGCTTCGCTCATGAACAGGCGCTCGCGGCCATCGGCCGTTTTCCAGGACACCAGGTGCGCGCCATACAGCGCGATGGTGGCCTGCGCGCCGTCCGGCGCAGAGATGGTCACGGCCGGGAGCTGGCCGAACGTCGTCGATTGCATGGGGTCCTCAGGTCAGCCGGTTCTTGGCGAGCGGCGGGTTCTTGGCGAAATACACGCGGATGCCTTTCACGATGGCGTCCGCGATCTGGTCCTGGTAATTGTTGTCGAGCAGGCGCGCTTCTTCTTCCGGGTTGGAGATGAAGGCGGTTTCGATCAGGATCGATGGAATGTCGGGCGCCTTCAGCACGGCGAAGCCGGCCCGCTCCACGGCACTGTTGTGCAGCGTATTGATGCCGCCGATATGCTGCAGCACGGCCTTGCCCACCTTCAGGCTGTCGTTGATCTGCGCCGTCGTCGACAGGTCGAACAGCACGCTGGCCAGCTGCGGGTCGTGGCCCTTGGTGTTGGCGCCGCCGATCAGGTCGGCCTGGTTTTCCTTGTTGGCCAGCCAGCGCGCGGCCGAGGAACTGGCACCTTTCTCGGACAGCACGAACACGGAGGAGCCGCGCGCGCTGGGCGAGACGAAGGCATCCGCGTGGATCGACACGAACAGGTCGGCATCGACCTTGCGCGCTTTTTCCACGCGCTTGTTCAGCGGCACGAAGAAGTCGCCGTCGCGTGTGAGCATCACGCGCACGTTGGGCAGGTTCTCCAGCTTGGCCTTGAGGCGCTTGGCGATCTGCAGGACGATGTCCTTCTCGCGCGTGCCCGA
>DASVVD010000079.1:0-3991 GCA_036386715.1 Pseudoduganella sp. | reverse complement strand
CATCCTGATGCTGCAGGACCTGGCCGTGGTGCCGGTGCTGATCCTCGTCGAAGGCGCGGCCGGCAGCACCGGCGCGGCGCTGTGGTGGACGCTGCTGCTGGCGCTGGCAAAGGCCGCGGCGACGATCGCGCTGGTCTACCTTGCCGGCCGGCGGCTGGCGCGCCCGCTGTTCCTGGCGTTCGCCGTGCAGCGCCAGCCCGAGGTGTTCATGGCGCTGATCCTGCTGCTCACGCTCGGCGTGGCGGCGGCCACCGCGGCGGCCGGGCTGTCGATGGCGCTGGGCGCGCTGCTGGCGGGCCTGCTGCTGGCCGACACCGAGTTCCAGCACGAGGTCGAGATGATCGTCGAACCGTTCCGCGGCCTGCTGATGGGCATGTTCTTCATGGCAGTCGGCATGGAGCTGGACTTGCGCACCATCGCCCAATACCCGCTGCTGCTGCCGCTCTCCGTGCTGGGGCTGCTGGCCGTGAAGGGCGGCGTGATCGCGCTGCTGCTGCGCCGGCTGGGCTGGCGCCGCGCGCTGCATGGCGGCCTGCTGATGGGGCAGGGTGGCGAATTCGCCTTCATCCTCCTCGGCTATGCGGTCGGTTCCGGCCTGCTCGCCGGGGCCACCGGCCAGTTCATGCTGGTGCTGGTCACGGCCAGCATGCTCGTTACGCCCGCCGTGGCGGCGCTGGGCGAGCGCATTGCCCGAAGCGCGGACAGCCCGGGCGAAGCGCCGGCGCCGGAAGTGGCGGACCATGCGTTCAGGGCCGGCCACATCATCATCGGCGGCTATGGCAGGGTAGGGCAGCTGGTGGCGAGCGTGCTGGCGCGGCAGGGTGTAGCGTGCGTGGCGGTGGAGCGCGACCACCAGCTCGCCGCCGCCGGCAGGGCGCAGGCGCCGAACGTGTTCTCGGGCGATGCGTCGATGCCCGAGATGATGGCGCGCCTAGGCGTGGGCCGCGCGGCCGGCGTGGTGCTGACGATGGACGATCCGCAGGCGGCGCTGCATGCCACGCGCGCGCTGCGGCGGCAATATCCGGCGATCGCGCTGTTTGCCAGGGCGCGCGACGAACGGCATGCCCGCCTGCTGAAGGACGCCGGGGCCGATGGCGTGATTTCGGAAACGGTGGAGTCGGGCCTGCAGCTGGCCCATTTCGCACTCGGTGCGGCCGGCATGCCGGAAGGCGCGGCCGGTTTTTACATCGGGGTTGAACGGGCGGAACGATTGGCCAGGCTGGTGCCCGCCGGTGACGTTGCCGGGCCGAAGGAAGGTGGGGACTGAGGGAACGCCGGCGGCCGGGCTGGTGCCGGCATCGCATCGGCATCGGCAAGCCGGTGTCCGGCGCCGCAAGGCCGGCGCTGTCGATGGCGCCAGCCCCGCCGAAGCCGGTAAAGCTGGTGACGCCGGTTACAGCAGCGTGGCGTCCAGCGTGATCTCCGCCTTCAGCAGCTTCGATACCGGGCAGCCGGCCTTGGCTTTCGCTGCCAGTTCCTGGAACTTGGCATCGTCGGCACCGGGAATGCTGGCTTGCAGCGTCAGGTGCACGGCGGTGATGGCAAAGCCGTCGTCCTGCTTTTCCAGTGTGACCTCGGCCCTGGTTTCCATTTTTTCCGCGGTCAGGCCGGCCTCGCCGAGGATCAGCGACAGCGCCATCGTGAAGCAGCCGGCATGCGCCGCGCCGATCAGCTCCTCGGGATTGGTGCCAGGCTTGCCTTCGAAGCGGCTGGCGAAGCCGTACGGGTATTCCTTCAGTGCGCCGCTGTGGCTGCTGATCGCGCCTTTGCCGTCCTTGATGCCGCCGGACCAGACTGCCGAACCGTTTGTCTTCATGGTGATCTCCTCAACAGGGTTGGTGGGAAAAGCCCCCCATCTTAAGCCCGGCAGCGCTTGCCCGACGTCCCGCTTGCGGGAGAGGGGGGCCTTGCGGCCCAAGGTTTTTGGAGCGTGGCCGCCTTGCGGCCCCTTCGGGGCGTGGCGGCCGGGCCGGCCGTCAGCCGAACCTGGCGGGCGGCACGCCGGCAACGTCCGCCTGCACCGAGAACAGGGCGCCAGCATGCGGATCGGCCTCGCGCTGCACCGCATCGAAGCCCTGCCAGGCGCTGGTGATGTACAGCGTCTTCAGGTCGGCGCCGCCGAATGCCACCGACGAGGGCTGCGTTACCGGCATGCGGATCGTCGCCAGCAGTTCGCCGCGCGGGCTGTAGCGGCACACGCGGCCGCCGCCCCACTGGGCGATCCACACGCAATCCTCGCTGTCCACGGTCATGCCGTCCGGCGAACCCTCGCTGTCGGCGAACTGGCGCCACAACTGCGGCGTGCCCAGGCTGCCGTCGGCCTGCACCGCATACGCGTAGGTGCGGTTCAGGTAGCTGTCGTTGTGGTACATCGTGCGCCCGTCCAGGCTGAACGTGGGGCCGTTGCAGATGTGGTACTCGGGCAACGCGACGTGCAGCCTGCCGTCCGGGTCCAGCCGGAACAGCTTGCCGTCGGCGCGGCCCACGTCGCGCGCGTTCATCGACCCGGCCCAGATACGCCCGGCCGCATCGGCCTTGGCATCGTTCAAGCGGATGCCGGTGTCGGCGCCCGGCAGCCTGTGCAGGTATTCGAAGCGCGGTTCGGGTTCTAGCCACAGGCGCACGATGCCGTCGCGCAGGCCGGCCATGAAACCGTCGCCGTCCTTGCGGGGCACCAGCCAGCACACGTAGTCGGGCAGCGGCCATGCATGGCGCGTGCCGTCGGCGTGCAACGCGTGCAGCGTGTTGCCGACCAGGTTGACGAAGTACAGGCGGTTGTGTTCGGCAATCCACACCGGGCCTTCACCCAGTTCGGCGCCCAGCGGCCACAGGTTTTGCGGGGTCATATCGATCAGCAAGTTAACAGGAAGCGTTAACTTACCTGAAAACCCGTGGCGCGTGGGCGTGCCGGCAACGGCCGGGCGGAATTGTGATCGCAGCCCGCGAAAAGGTTATCGGTTTACTACGCGGGCTACCGCGCGGCAAGCATGCAAGCAAGCGGACACCAAGTATGCAACTAACCGAAAAGCTGGCGGGGCACGGCGGCGTGGCAGTCAGGCATTGGCCACCATGCCGGCTCACGCAGCGCGCCGCGGCTGCGCCAGGTCGAACGCTTCGCGTACCGCCTGGCGCAGTGCGTCGTCATCCCACGGTTTGGCAAGGAACTTGTAGATGGCGCCGCGGTTGACGGCATCCATGATCGATTCATGGTCGGCATAGCCGGACAGCAGCATGCGCACCGTGTGCGGGTACATTTCGCGGACGCGGGCCAGCAGTTCGGTGCCGTTCATCTGCGGCATGCGCTGGTCGGTGATGATCACCTGCACATCGTTCACGGCCAGCAGTTCCAGCGCCTGCACCGCGCTGCCGGCCAGCATCAGGCGCCAGCCTTCGCGGCGGAATACCCGCTCCAGCGCGCGCAGCACGCTGGCTTCGTCGTCCACCAGCAGCAGTGTGCGGCCGGCCGGCGGCACGGCCATCAGCGGCGCGAGCGTGCGCTGCTCTCGCAGCAGTACCGCCAGGTCGTCCGCCGGCAGCGGGCGGCTGAACAGGTAGCCCTGGATCTTGTCGCAACCCATGTCGCGCAGGAACGCCAGCTGGCCTTCCGTTTCCACGCCTTCGGCCACCACCACCAGGTTCAGGCCGTGCGCCAGCGCCGTGGTGGCGCGCGCGATGGCCGCGCTGCGCGGCTCGGTGGTGATGTTGCGCACGAAGGTCTGGTCGATCTTCAGCTTGTCGAGCCGGAAGCGCGACAGGTAGCCGAGCGACGAGTAGCCGGTACCGAAATCGTCCAGCGAAATCGATACGCCGAGCGCGGCCAGCTCGTTCAGCTGCATCTGCGTGTAGTCGCTGTCGTTCATCATCACCGACTCGGTCAGTTCGACCTCGAGCCAGCGTGGCGCCAGCCCGTTTGCCGCCAAGGCGGCGCGCACCACGCCGGGCAGGGTGCCCGCCGCGAACTGCCGTGCCGACACGTTGACGGCCCCCGTCT
>DASVVD010000078.1:0-10406 GCA_036386715.1 Pseudoduganella sp. | reverse complement strand
GAATTCGAGCTGGGCAGCAGATTCTACCCCTTCCGCGATCACCCGAAGCTTGAGGTTGCGGGCCAGCGCGATGATCGAAACCACGATCGCCGCCTCGTCGGCATCGCTGGCAATGTCGGCCACGAACGAACGGTCGATCTTCAGCACGTCGATGGGGAACGTGCGCAGGTACGAGAAACTCGAGTAGCCGGTGCCGAAATCGTCGATCGACAGCGCCACGCCCAGCGCCTTGAGCTGGTACAGCGTGTCGACCGCCTGCGCCACGTCGTCGACGAACAGGCTTTCCGTCAGTTCGATGTCCAGGCAGGCCGGCGGCAGGCCGGTGTCGGCCAGTACCCCGGCGATCGATTCGGCCAGGTCGGGCTGGGCGAACTGGCGCGCCGACAGGTTCACGGCCACGCGCAGGCGGCCCAGTCCCTGGTCATGCCACGCCTTCGCCTGCGTGCAGGCCGAACGCAGCACCCAGGCGCCGATCGGCACGATCAGCCCGGTTTCCTCGGCCAGTCCGATGAAGCGCTGCGGCGGCACCGTACCCAGTTCGGGGTGCTGCCACCGCAGCAGCGCCTCCATGCCGACGATGCGGCCACTCGCCAGGTCCAGCTGGGGCTGGTAGTGCAGCACGAATTCGCCGCGTTCCAGCGCATTGCGCAGCGCGCCCTCGATGCGCAGGCGTTCCAGCGTCGCGTCGTTCATCGTGCTGTGGAAGAACTGCCAGCGGTTGCGGCCGAGCTTCTTGGCCGCGTACATGGCGATGTCGGCATGCTCGATCAGGTGCCCGGCCGGCGTGCCGTCCCCCGCATGGATGGCCACGCCGATGCTGCAGGTCACGCAGAACTCCTTGCCCTCCAGCGTGATCGGCTGCGCCAGCCCCGTCATGATGCGGTTGACGATGTCCGGCGCCAGCGCTTCGTCGGCATGCTCGGACAGGATGGCGACGAATTCGTCGCCGGACAGCCGCGCCACCGTATCGGTCTCGCGCACCGAGGCGAGCAGGCGCCCGGCGATCGTGCGCAGCAGCTGGTCGCCGGCCTTGTGCCCCAGGCTGTCGTTGACGAACTTGAAGCGGTCCAGGTCGATCAGCAGCACCCACATCTGCCGCCTGCCGCGATTGGCATAGGCCACCGCCTGCGCCAGCCGGTCCTGCAGCAGCATGCGGTTCGGCAGGCCGGTCAGCGCATCGTGGTGGGCGATATGGCGGATGCGCTGTTCCGTCAGCTTGCGCTCGGTGATCTCGCTGCCGGTGCCGCGGTAGCCACGGAAGGTGCCCTGCGCATCGTAGACCGGTTCGCCGGTGGACTGGAACCAGCGCGTCATGCCGTCGTCGCCGGTGATCTCGTGCTCCAGGTTGGCGAACGGCAGCCGGGCCTGCAGCAGCGCGTGGTGGTCGCGGCCGGTCTTCGAGTCGAGGAACGCCGGCGCGATCTGCCAGCGCGTGCGGCCGATGTAGGTCTGGCGCTGCACATGCGCCTTGTCGAAGAAGCCGTCGGTAATGCTGGTGAAGCAGAAATTCACATCCTGTTCCCAGTACCAGTCGGACGACAGCGCCAGCAGCCGGCGGAAACGGTGCTCGCTTTCCTGCAGCGCGCGCTCGGTGCGCTTGCGCGCCGCCACGTCCGCGTTCAGCTGCGCATTGCTGCGCTGCAGGTCGGCGGTGCGCTCGTCGACCAGCCATTGCACGCGCCGCGACCGCTGTTCCAGCGTGTGCACGAGGGCCGCGGCCAGCGCCGAGAACAGCAGTCCGCCGACCAGCGCGATCAGCGATCCGGCGTGGTCGGCCAGGAATGGGCGCGGCAAGGCATTCACCTGCACGCGCCAGGTCTGGCCCAGCAGGCCGAAGCTGGTGGTGGCCTGTTCCGGATGGCGTGGATCCAGCCACCGCGGCAGCACCGGCCAGCCGGTATCCGCGGCGGCAGGCTCGGGACCGGTGGTGTAGACCAGTGCCGAGTGCTCGCCCGCATACACGCGCAGCAGCAGTTGCGGGTCGTCCAGCAGGCCGCCGTATTGCAGGATGGTGTGCACCAGGTGCGGCGCGCGGATCAGCGTGGCGGTCTGGCCGATCCAGGCGGCATGCCGCTGCTGCGCCGTTTCGGTCGCCATGCCGGGCTGGTACAGCGGCATCAGCAGCACGAAGCTGTCACGCCGCGCAGGGTGCAGCACGCTGACGAGCTGGGTGGCCGACGGCTTGCCGGTCGACAGCATCCGCTCCACCGTGGCCGGGGTGCCGGGCAGTGGCCACACATCCAGCCCGAGGCCGCCGTGGGGGTCGAGCGGCGCCATGAATTCGGTCACCAGGTACCGTTCGCGGCGCGGCGCCGGGACGAAACGGCCGTCACGCATTTCGGTGACGCTGAAGCCGGGGTGGTCGCGGGCCATGCGCGTCTCGAAGGCGAGGCGTTCGTCATGCGTCATCGCGTGCTGGTGCGTGAACGAGACCATGAACGGGTAGCGTTGCAGTAGCGGCCGCGTGAAATCGGTGAACTGCTCCTGCGTCACGCCGGGCGTGGTGCGGAACAGCTGGTTGGTCACGGTCAGCACCTCGACCGCATCGTCCAGGCCACGGCGGATCGCGGCCACGCGCAGGCTGGCGCGCTGCTGGAAACCTTCCGACAGCCTGCCGTATTCCAGCGCGGTCACGGCAACGAACAGGGCGCCGGTCACGCACAGGCCGGCCGCCAGCGTGACCGCCGCCGCGACCGATACCGAATTGAACCTGCGTGCCATGGAACTCCCGTGAATAACAAAAAGGCAAAAAAGGCGAAAGGACGCCAATGCTTCGCCCGGCCGCCAGTGTGTCACAAAAGCAGGCAGTTGCCGATAGGAATGTAGGCTTTTGAGAACTTATTGTTGTCTTGTTGCACGTATCAGGGGGTCCGGAAGAGAGTCGGTTGCGCCTTCCGGCGCGGGCTACCCGGCGCGCAGGCGTGCCACGACCCAGTGCGCCAGCAGGCGGTTGAAAGGTGCCAGCCCCGGCCACAGCGCACCGCACAGTGCGATACGCTGCACCAGGCGCAGGGCCCGGGTGGCAGCGCCAGGGGCCGGCCGCAGCGCAAAAAGGATGTGGTTGTTGCCGGCCACGCCGCGCAGCTGGCAGACGTTGTCGCCGAAGGCCTGGCACAGCCGGCGCGCCATTGCCTGGTAGTTCGGGTCGTAGCTGAAGATGTTCGCCACCAGCAGGCCGTCCGGGCGCAGGGCGCGCCGGCAGTCCGCATAGAACCGGGCGCTGCCCAGCGCAGGCGGCAGGCCGGATGCGTCGAAGCCGTCCACCAGCAGCACGTCGGCGCTGTTGGCCAGTTGCGGCATGTGGCGGGCGGCGTCGGCATGGATCACGCGGAAGCGTTCGCTGTCCGCCGGCACGGCGAAGTGCTCGCGCAGCGCGATCACCTCGGCGGACAGTTCCAGCACCGTGATGCGCGAATGCGGCAGGTAGCGGTGGCAGAACTTGGCCAGCGAGCCGCCGCCCAGTCCCACCATCACGATATGCACGGGACGTGGCTTGAACAGCACGAAGCACATCATTGCCCGTGCATAGGCCAGCACCAGCCGGTGCGGATCGGCCAGGTCCATCTGGCTCTGCACCTGGCCCGGCACGAATTCCAGCGTCAGGCGGCCGTTGCGGCGGCTGAGAAGCACCGGTTCTTCGGGAGGCTGGTGGAGGATCGGTGCCATGGAATGAAAGTGGGCGGCGGCGTGGCGGGCATGTCGTTGGTGTCGGGTGCGCTGTTCTGCTAAGCTTCAGGCACGAAGTGTACCCCGGCGGCCCGTGCGGAAGACAACGTTTACGGGACGATTTTTGCCTGCAGCCTTGCACGCACCGATGGAGAGACCCCATGTTCCTCGACCACCCGACCATTACCGCGACCAACAGCTTCACCGAGCCTGACCGCATCGAGCGGCTGAACCGGGTGTACGGCTATGCGGCCGCGCTGGCCGATGCGGCGGGCAAGCAGAATTTCATCGAGAAATGCAGCCAGCTGCACGATCACAAGGGCACGCTGATCGTGTTCTGGCACGAGACCCCCAGCGAGGACGAAAAGCAGTTCTTCACGCTGGCCTGGGCGTCCAAGGTCGGCGACGGCACCTCGAACGTCGAGCACGAGATCTGACGTGGACGCCAGGACGCTGGTCCTCGCCCTGGCGCTCGGCAATCTCGCGCTGTGCGCAGCGCTTTTCTTCCATGATACGGACAACCGCCAGCGCGGTGCGCTGGCCACCTTCACGCTGGCCAGGCAGTGCCAGGGCGTGGCATGGCTGCTGCTGTATTTCCGCGGCGTGCTGCCGGAAACGCTGGCCGGCCCGGCCGCCGGCGTGGCGCTGTTTGCCGGCGTGGCGCTCGATGCCGGTGCGCTGTGGGAGCGCACCGGACGCACGGGCTGGCGCCGCGTGCTGCTGCCCGCGCTCGGGCTGGCCGCGGCCGCGTGGCTTGCCAGCCATGCGGCGGGCGTCGATCCCGGCGTGCGGGTGGCGGCAGGCTCCGCCATCGTCGGTGCGTTCTACCTGGCCGGCGCGGCGGCGCTGGGCCTCGGCTGGCGCACGGCCACGATGCTGCGCCGGTTCCTGGCGGTGGCGCTGGCGGTACTGGGCCTGGCCATTGCGGTGCGCGGCCAGCTGGCAACCATGCCGCAGGGAGGCACAGGGGGCGGCCCGGCGCAGCTGCCGGGCATCGGCTACCTGGCCTGCTACCTGGCGATGCTGGTCAGCGCCGCCGGCTACCTGTTGCTGGCGCGCGAGGCGCTGCAGGGCGAACTGGCACGGCTGGAAACGGTCGATGCGCTGACCGATGTGCCGAACCGCCGCGGGTTCTACGGCGCGCTGGCGCCGTGGCTCGCGCTGGCGCGCCGCCCCGGCACGCCCACCGCGCTGCTGATCCTGAACCTGGACGGCTTCAAGCGCGTCAATGATCATTACGGGCATGGCGTGGGCGACAGGGTGCTGCAGGCGATGGTGGCGGCCTGCCGCCGCCAGTTGCGCGACAGCGACCTGATGGGGCGGCTGGGCGGCGCCGAGTTCGCCATCCAGCTGCCGCGCACCACGCTGGCGGATGCCGTGGTCGTGGCCGAGCGGATCCGCGCGTCGATCGAAGCCGACCCGGTGAAGGCCGAGCGCGCGGTGATCGCGCTGACGGCCAGCGTGGGCGTGACGACGATACGCGCCGACGACTCCACGGTGAGCCTGTTCAAGCGCGCCGACGAGGCGTTGCAGGCGGCCAAGCTGCGCGGCCGCAACCAGGTCGTTGCCGCACCCCCGCCGTTGCCGGACGAGAGCACCGGTACCTGAAGCCGTCCTGCCGGCAAGGTCCGTATGCGGGTTTCTGTCATCAAGCCGTCATGAGGGCGGTCTAATGTGATAGAGTTTTCTATATAAACTATATAAATGGATTCCCCGATGTATGCAGCGGTCGATCTCGGATCGAACAGTTTCCGCCTTTCGATAGGCAAACATGATGGCGACACGATACGCGTGCTGAAAAGCATGCGCGAACCGATCCGGCTGGCCGCCGGCCTGGATGCAGCCGGCAACCTTACCGAAGCGGCGCGCCAGAAGGCCATTGCATGCCTGCAGAATTTCGCGATCACACTGTCGGCTTACCAGCTCGACGCGGTGCGGGTGGTGGCCACCTCGACGATGCGCCAGGCGCAGAACATTGCCTCGTTCCTGCCGCAGGCCGAGGCGGCGATCGGTTTCCCGATCGAGATCATTTCCGGCGAGGAAGAAGGGCGGCTGATCTACATGGGCGTGGCAAATGCGCTGGCGCAGGCGGCCGAGCGGCGCCTCGTCGTCGACATCGGCGGCGGCTCCACAGAGCTGATCCTGGGTCGCGGGCCCGATATCGAGCGGGTCGAATCGTTCAGCGTGGGCAGCGTCAAGCAGAGCCTGGCATTCTTCACCAATGGCCATATCGACGCGCCGTCCTACGAGGCGGCGATCCTGTCGGCCCGCAGCCACTTCGAGGACGGCGCGCCACCCTACATGCCGCCGTACTGGAAGCGTGCGTATGGTTCGTCCGGCACGATCCGGGCGATTGCCGACGTGATCGAAAAAAACGCCCTGGGCAAGGGCGTCACGCCGGACAGCCTCGATGCGCTGAAGCGGCGCTTCATCGCCTTCGGTCACGTCAGCCGGATCGACATGCCGGGCCTGCGCCCGGACCGTGCGTCGACCGTGGTCGGCGGCCTGGCGATCCTGATCGGCGTGATGCATGAGCTCGATATCGAGGAACTGACGCCCATCGAGGCGGGATTGCGGATGGGTGTGATGTGGGACCTGACCCTGCGCGAGATGCGGCGCGACCGCCGCGAACAATCGGTGCGCGACTTCGCGCGCAAGTTCCATGTGGACGAGGGGCGCGCCGCGCGCGTGGCGGACGATGCACTCGCGCTGCTGGAGCAGCTCAAGCCGGCCACCGACACCGCCGCGCGGCTGCTGTACTGGAGCGCCCTGCTGCATGAAGTGGGCCAGGCGGTGTCGCAGACCGGGTACCACAAGCATGGCGCCTACATGATCGAGAATGCCGACCTGCCGGGCTTCACCACGCGCGACCAGCGCACCATGAGCCGGCTGCTGATGGCCCAGAAGGGCAACCTGCGCAAGGTGGAGGAATTCCTGTCGGACACCGATTTTGCCCGGGCCGTGGTGGCGCTGCGGCTGGCGATCGTGTTCATGCACGCCCGCATCGCCCTGGCCGATGCGCAGCCGAAGCTGCGGATGAAGAACCGCATCGAGCTGGAATTGCGGCGCGAACTGGTCAGCGGGCATCCCACCCTGTCGTACTGGATCGAGAAAGAGCAGGAGAACTGGGACGAGGTGGGTGTCGACCTGAGCTTGCGGACCGGATCATGACCCCACAGCCCGGCGCTGCGAGCCTGCCTTCACGCCGGCCTTGACCCCATCGCTGCGGAACCGGGCTGCCGGCGGACGGGCAGGGAACCCCGCAGGACAACCAGGACCAGGCAGGACCAACCAGGACCAACAACAATGACTCTCGTGGAACTGCTCGATCGCATCCGGCGTCCCTATATCGACCAGTTGTCGCATGCCGCCACCGGGCCGGGCTTCCATGTGGAGCCGGTAATGCGCCGGGCGGACGGCAGTGCGGCCGGCGATGGCCTGCTCGACACGCCATGCCGTTGCGACCTGGTGCGCAAGGCGATGGGCGGCATTCAATCCGTCAACGCAGCAGGATGTGTCCGGCTGGAGCCGGTGCACCTGGCGCTGGACGGTGTGCCGGTCAGCATCAGCGCCTTTCCATGGGACTGGCTGACCTTGCGCATTGCCGGCATTCCCGATGCCGATGCCAATGCGCTGATGCGCAACTGGTTCCTGCGCTGGTTCGACAGGGACGACGAAAATCCCCGCAATGCCGACGGCCTGTACGGCGTGGTGCATTCCCTCGACGACCCGGTGCGGGTGGGCGACAGCCTGCGCTTCCATATCGATCTCGGCTCGGCCCCGGCCGGCGCCGTTTTCCAGCTCGTCGAGGATTTGTTGCAGCACGGTGCGACGGCGCTCTGGCTTGAATGACCGGCGCCCGCTACGTGCGCGATGGCGGCAGCGGTCCACAAGCATTCTTGCCTCTTGGCAGTTGATATATGGATAATATAAACTGGCCATCCAGTCCAGCCGCCCAGGAGCCGCCGATGCCAGCCGTGCAGTCCCATCCCAGCCTCGATGCCTCGAAGGGCGGCCGCGCCCTCGGCGCCATGATCTTTTCCTTCTTTGGCGCGGTCTGGCTGGAAATATGGGACTGGCGTGCCGGTGCCGGTCCTGCAGCCTTTGCCGTGATCGCGCTGCTGGGGCTGGCGCTGCTGGCCAGGGCCTGGCTGCGCTATCGCCGCTTCGCGCCGGCGCTGGCGCTGGAACCCGAAACGCCGCAGAAGAAGCGCGCGGCGCGCATCTTCAACATCGTCAACATCGGCCAGTGGGTGGTCATCGTGGTACTGGGCAATGTGCTCGCCAACCTCGGCTTGGGCGAGTGGGTGGTGCCGATGGCGATCGTTGTCGTCGGCCTGCATTTCGTGCCGCTGGCCCATGTCTTCCGCAACCGCTCGCATTACCTGCTGGCGGCGGCGATGGTCGGCTTTGCCATGCTGTATCCGCAACTTGCTCCCGGCGGGCCAGCCGACCCGGTCGGCTTCATGGGCGCCGGGCTGATGCTCTGGCTGGGCGCGCTGTGGGCCCTGCGCGAGCCGGCCGGGAAAGCGGGCACGGCGTAACGGTCCGGACCTGCCCGGATGGGAGTGGCGGCTACGCGCCGCCGCCATCGATACTGCAGGGACGGTGACGCCAGCGACGTCTTCGGTCACCTGGACGACCCGATGAGGCATCTTAAGTTTCGGCTCATATTGCCTTAACAAAATCCTTCTGATGATCCTGTTAACGTTGGCGCCGTCGAGCCGTGCGGGCATGGTGTCGCCGCGCGGGCATCGAACCATCCACATTACAGGAACCGGGTCATCCATGAAAACAAGATTGATTTTGGCGGCGGCCGCACTGGCAGCCATGGCAAGCGTCCACGCAACCGAGAAGGAACACGCGGAACACGCGCATTGGGAATACCAGGGCAAGGCGGGGACAGCGCACTGGGGCGAGCTGGAACAGGATTTCGCCGCCTGCAAGCTGGGCAAGGCCCAATCGCCGATCGATATCCATGGCGCCAGGCCCGGCACCCCGGCGCCGATCGGTTTCAGCTACGCGGCCAGCGCCGCCGATATCGTCAATAACGGCCACACCGTGCAGGTCAACCTGGCCAATGGCGGCCTGGTGCACCTGGCCAGCGGCGATTACAAGCTCGTGCAGTTCCACTTCCATACGCCGAGCGAGGAAACGGTGAATGGCAAGCACTACCCGCTGGTGGCCCACATGGTGCACCGGAACGATGCGGGCGAACTGGCTGTCGTTGCCGTGCTGTTCAGGCAGGGCCATGAAAATGCCGCGCTGAAGCCATTGTTTGCCGGACTGCCCATGCATGCGGGCGACACGCATCCGGTGGCAGGCGATGTCGATGCGGCGGCGCTGCTGCCGGCGGGCCATGCCTACTATGCCTATATGGGTTCGCTGACCACGCCGCCCTGCAGCGAGGGCGTGCACTGGCAGATCCTCAAGCAGCCGGTGGAAATCTCGAAGGGGCAGCTGGCGGCCTTCCACAAGCTGTACAGGATGAACGCCCGTCCGGTGCAGCCCCTGAACGGCCGCGTGGTCGAAATCACGGGCTGAGGGCCCCGGGGGCCGAGGGCCTGAGGGGTTGAGTCCCGCCGCGCGCGAACCTGGGTCTCCGGGGGCTGTTCGGGTGTCGTTGGCCTGGATAGCAAATATTGACAAAGCGAAGGTACCCCAGCCTTGCAGTTTTGCTTACACTATAGGCTTGCGAGCAGGGGGGCAGGCATGGCGGTCGACGGTGCATGGCGGATGAAGGTGGTGACGGCGGCGCTCGGCGCCTGTGCCGGCATCCTTGCCATGCCCGCGCAGGGTGCCGGGCGGCCTGACCGCCCCGGCGTCACCTTGTGCTACGAACGGGCCGATGTGCGGCCGTGGCGCACCGAGGATGGCCGCGGCCTGAACTTCGAGCTGCTCAGGCTGGTGGGGCAGCGCGAGAACATCCGCTTCGATTTCCAGAGCATGCCGTGGAAGCGCTGCCTGGCGCAGCTCAAGGCCAATGCCGTCGACGGCGCGTTCGCCGTCAGCTTCAAGCCCGACCGCCGCGAGATCGGCGAATATCCGGGCGGCGCCACGGCCGATGCCGCCAAGCGCATGCACATCGACCGCTATATCCTGATCCGCCGCAAGGGCAGCAAGGTCGAGTGGGACGGCAAGGCGCTCCACAACGTCGATGGCGCCGTGGGCGCACAGCTCGGCTATTCCGTGACCGACCTGTTGCGCAGCCTGAACGTCACCGTCGACGAGGGCAGCCAGCGCTCCGATGAACTGGTGCGCAAGCTGCTGGCCGGCCGGCTGGCCGCGGCGGCCGTCGGCGGCAGCGATGCCCGCACGCTGCTGGCCGGCCCGTATGGCGCGCAGATCGAGGCGTTGCCGCGCCCCCTGGTGGAAAAACCGTATTTCCTGCTGCTGTCGCACCGGATGGTCGAGCGGCAGCCCGAACTGTCCCGGCGCATCTGGGATGCTGTCGAGGCGGTGCGCAACGATGCCGAGTACCGCAGGCTCGAAAGAACGGAAATGCCGGCTGCCGGCAAGGGCAAGCAGCCTTGATCCCACAGCCGCCCGGCGTGCTGCGCAAGTTGCGGGATACCTGGCGCAGCGACATCGTGCTGCGCCTGGCGGTGTCGGTTTTCCTGGCCGTCCTGCTGTCCACCGCGGCCTACACCACGTATGCCGTGCGCACGCTGCATGCCCAGGCCGAGCTGCAGCTGCAGGAGCGCTCCGAGCGGCTCGTGACGGTGCTGTCGCAGGCGCTG
>DASVVD010000077.1:0-7961 GCA_036386715.1 Pseudoduganella sp. | reverse complement strand
ATCGGCCAACCTGTCGCTGCGCGACGCCTCCACCGGTGCGGCAGTGAGTTCGTCGGCGCGCACCATGGTGCCGCTGTCGGCCATCGCGCGCTTCTACGAGCGGCCCACCGCCACCTCCGTGAACCACCAGGACGCCGAGCTCGCCACCACCATCTCGTACAACCTGGCGGAGGGCTCCACGCTCGCCGACAGCCAGGCCGCAGTGCATGCCGCCGAAGCCGAGATCAAGATGCCCATCAACGTGCGCGGCAGCTTCCAGGGCAGTGCCCGGCAGGCGCAGGAAACCAACCAGCAGCAGCCGCTGCTGATCCTCGCCGCCATCGTCGTGATCTACATCGTGCTCGGCGTGCTCTACGAAAGCCTGGTGCATCCGATCACGGTGCTGTCCACGCTCCCGTCCGCCGGGGTCGGCGCCGTGCTTGCGCTGCTGATCTTCAAGATGGAGTTCTCCACGATGGCGCTGATCGGCCTGTTCCTGCTGATCGGCATCGTCAAGAAGAACGCCATCCTGATCATCGACTTTGCCCTCGACGCGGAACGCTCGCGCGGCCTGTCGCCCTACGACGCGGTGCGCGAAGCGTGCCTGCTGCGGTTCCGGCCGATCCTGATGACCACGCTGGCCGCCGCGCTGGGCGCGCTGCCGCTGGCGATCGGCTTCGGCGAAGGCTCCGAGCTGCGCCAGCCGCTGGGCATCGCCATCATCGGCGGCCTGGTCGCCAGCCAGTTGCTGACGCTGCTGACGACGCCGGTCGTGTATATCCTGCTGGACCGGCTGCGCAGGCGCAGCCCCGAAGAACACAACCTGAGCCGCGCCCAGGGCGACGCGCCCGTGACCCCATGAAGACATCGATGAAGACCCGCCTTTCCGTGATTGCCCTTGCCGCCGCGTTGTGCGGCTGCGCCGTCGGCCCGAAATACGAAGTTCCCACGGCGGCGTCGCCCGCCACGTTCAAGGAGGCCGAAGGCTGGACGCCGGCGGCACCCGCCGATGCCCTGGAGCGGGGGCCGTGGTGGACGCTGTTCGGCGATCCGGTCCTGAACGACCTGGCCGCCGCGGTCGAGGTCAATAACCAGAACGTGGCGCTGGCCGCGGCGCAGTACGCGCAGGCGCGCGCCGTGGTCGCCGAGCAGCGCGCCTCGCTGTTCCCGACCGTGGCGCTGAACGGCTCGGGCAACCGCTCCGGCGGTGGTGGCGATACGCGGCCGTCGAACAATTATCGCGTCGACATCGGCGGCAGCTGGGAACCGGATATCTGGGGCAGCCTGCGGGCCGGCGTAACGGGGGCGCAAGCGAGCGCGCAGGCCAGCGCGGCCGACCTGGCGGCAGCCCGGCTGTCCGCCCAGGGTGAACTGGTGGCCAACTACATCGGCCTGCGCCAGGCGGACGTGGAAAGGCAGATCCTCGACACCACCATCGCCGGCTACGAGCGCGTGCTGCAGATCACGCAGAACCGCGTGGACGCGGGTGTGACGGCGCGCTCCGACCTGCTGCAGGCGCAAACGCAGCTGTACACCGCGCGCGCCGACCTGCTGACCGCGATCCGCCAGCGCGCCGTGTACGAGCATGCGATTGCCGTCCTGCTGGGCAAGGCGCCCTCCGAATTCACGCTGGCGCCGGCGCCGTGGCGCATCGTGGTGCCCGAGGTGCCGCTGGGCGTGCCGTCGACGCTGCTGCAGCGCCGGCCGGACATCGCCGCCACCGAACGCGACGTGGCGGCCGCCAACGAGAATATCGGCATCGCCCGCGCGGCGTATTTCCCGTCGCTGAACCTGTCCGCCTCGTACGGCTACGGCAACAGCCAGGTGGGCGGCCTGTTCAGCGCATCGAACAGCCTGTGGTCGCTGGGCCTGTCCGCCGCGCAAACGATCTTCGATGCCGGCGCCATCGCCGCCCGTGTGGAGCAGACCCGGGCCGCGCGCGATGCCGCCATCGCCCGCTACCGGCAGACCGTGCTGGCCGCGTTCGCCGACGTCGAAGACCAGCTGGCCGCTACCCGCGCGCTGGCGCAGCAGCAGGACCTTCGCCGGCAGGCCTCGGAAGCCGCCGACCTGGTCGAGCAGCAGATGGAGAACCGCTACCGGGCCGGCCAGGTGAACTACACGGAAGTCGTCAGCGCGCAGGTCACCGCGCTCTCCGCCAGGCGCGCACTGATCCAGGTGCAGGCCGACCGACAGACCACGGCGGTCGCTCTCATACAGTCATTAGGCGGCGGCTGGCACGTTCCCTAAAAACCCGGGACAGTCCCCTGCTATCAGGAAAGTTTCCTCAAAACAGGGGACTGTCCCGGGTTTTGGCCTGGTTTTTGTCCTATACTTCCCCGGCTTTTCATCAACCCCAGGGGAACACATCTTGTTCAAAAAACTCGTACTGCCGGCCGCTCTGCTGGCCGCCTTCGGCGTCGCACACGGTGACGAAGGCCAGTGGCAACCCCACCAGCTGCCGCAACTGAAATCGGAACTGAAGCGCATCGGCATCCAGATCCCCGCGGAACGGATCGCCGACCTGACGAAGCACCCGATGAGCGCCATCGTGTCGCTGGGCGGCTGCTCGGCGTCGTTCGTGTCGCCGGACGGCCTGGTCGTCACCAACCACCACTGCGCCTATGGTTCGATCCAGCGCAACTCCACGGCGCAGAAGAACTACATCGTCGACGGCTTCCTGGCGAAAACGCGCGGCGAGGAACTGCCGGGTGGCCCGAACGCGCTGGTGTACGTGACCGAGAAGGTCGAGAACGTGACCGACCGCGTCCTGAAGGGCCTGGAGAACGTGGGCGGCAAGGCGCGCCACGAGGGCATCGAGGGCCGCATCAAGGCACTGATCGCCGAATGCGAGACCGACAAGTCGTACCGCTGCTCGGTGCCGGCGTTCCACCGCGGCCTGGAGTACTACCGCATCCGCCAGATGATGATCCGCGACGTGCGCCTGGTCTATGCGCCGGCGGACATGGTCGGCAACTACGGCGGCGACATCGACAATTACGAGTGGCCGCGTCACACCGGCGATTATTCGTTCCTGCGCGCCTACGTGGGCAAGGACGGCCGCCCGGCCGATCCGTCGCCGGACAACGTGCCCTACAAATCAAAGGATTTCCTGGTCGTGTCGGCCGAGGGCCTGAAGGCGGGCGATCCGATCCTGCTGGCCGGCTACCCGGGCCGCACCAGCCGCTACAAACTGCCGGCCGAGATCCGCTTTGCACGCGATACCTCGTATCCGGCCACGGTGGCCGAATACCAGGCCGACCTCGATACCATCGCGGCGGCCACCAAGGCCAGCAAGAACGACGAAGTGCGTTATGCCTCGGTCGTGAAATCGATCAACAACCGGATGAAGAAGACGCAGGGCCTGCTGGACGGCTTCGCGCGCAAGGATATCGCCGCCATCAAGGATGTGCAGGATGCCGATTTCCGCGCATGGTATGGCAGGCAGGCCAACGTGTCGCCAGCCATGCTGGCCGAGCTGGACGCGGCGATCGGCGCCGACATGGCGCTGGAACAGCAGACCTTCGCCTGGAGCGTGGCCACCAACTCCGACCTGTTCAAGTCCGCGCGCACGCTGTACCGCCTGGCGCTGGAACGCGGCAAGCCGGACGCCGAGCGCGAATCGGGCTACCAGGAGCGCGACCTGGCCATGATCAAGGCGCGCCTGGCCCGGCTGGAGCAGTCGTATGTCGGCAGCGTCGACGAGGCGCGCTTCATTGGCGGTCTGCAGCGTTACGCTAAACTGCCGGCGGCGTTCCACCCGCAGGGCCTCGATGCGCTGCTGCCACCGCTGGACGACGTGCCCGCGCTGTACCGCAAGTCAACGCTGGGCGACACGAAGACGCGCCTGGCGCTGCTCGATGCCGATGCCGCCACGCTGGAGAAATCGGACGATCCGTTCATGCGCCTGGCGGTAAAACTGAACGGCTTCGCGCTGGCGCTGGAAGACCGCTCGAAGGAATCGGAAGGCAACCTGGAAAAGGTGATCCCGCAGTACATGAGCGCCGTGATCGCCTGGAAGAAGTCGCAGGGCAAGCCGGTGTACCCGGATGCCAATTCCACATTGCGCGTGACCTATGGCACCGTGGATTCCTACTCGCCGAAGGACGGCGTCACGAAAGGTCCGTTCACCACGGTGGAAGGCATCGTCGAGAAGCACACCGGCAAAGATCCGTTCAACGCGCCGCAAGCGCTGCTCGATGCGGTGAAGGCCAAACGCTACGGCCAGTTCAAGGACCCGGTGCTGGGTACGGTGCCGGTCGACTTCCTGTCCAGCGCCGACACCACCGGCGGCAATTCCGGTTCCGCGATCGTCAACAAACGCGGCGAGCTGGTCGGGCTGAACTTCGATTCCACGTATGAATCGATCACCAAGGACTGGTACTTCGACACGGCCATCACGCGCGCGATCCACCTCGACGTGCGCTACATGCTGTGGGTGATGAAGGAAGTCGACGGTGCCGACAACCTGCTCAGGGAAATGACGATCAAGTATCCGAAGAAATAATGTCGCGGGGTTGAGTGACGGGGAAACCCGTTCCGAGTGGCCGCCATCCGCAGGGGTGGCGGCCTTTTTTGTGCCTTCTTTTTTGTGCCTTCTTCGCGGTGCGCTGTTAAAGCCCGTGCTGCAGCAGGTCGAGCGTGGCCAGGTCGGACAAGCCGCCGTAGAAGGCTTTCAGTGCGACGGTGAACAGCACTTCATCCGGTACCGCCGCGTTAAACAGCGTCATCGACGAGCGCAATTTCAGTGCATCGACATGGCCGAGAATGGCGCCGATCTGCGTGCCGGCGTGCCCGTTGACCAGGGCCGTGTATTCACGCAGCCGGGCGCCGAGCAGCGGGTGGGCGGCATAGGCCCGTGCCTCGTCCAGCGTGGCGATGCCGTAGAAGCGGGCCGTGTCGGAGCGGCCCAGTCCCGTCAGTTGCGGGAAGATGAACCACATCCAGTGGCTCGTCTTGAGGCCGGCGCGCAGTTCGCGCAGCACGTCGTCGTAGACGGATGCCTGGGCGGCGATGAAGCGGTCGAGGTGGTGCTGCATGGTTCCTCCAATGGCGAGCATGCAGTCTACCGCGTGATTACTTGCCGAGGTGTTTTGCCAGGAAGCTTTCCAGTTTCCGGTACACCTCGACCTGGTTTTCGGTATCGTAGAAACCGTGCCACTCGTAGTCGACGTAATACCATTCGGGCGGGCGGCCCGCCTTGGTGAGCGCATCGCGCATGCGGAACGCGTGTTCCTTTGGGGCGATCGTGTCCTTGCCGCCATGGATCAGCAGTACCGGCGCCTTGATCGTGTCGGCGTGCAGCGCTGGCGAGATGCGGTCCAGTTCCTTGACGTCGTCGCCCACGTAGCGTCGGTAGAAGCTGGCACGACTCTTTACGCGCTTCGTCTTGTCGTCGTCGAAGAACAGCTTGATGTCGTAGACACCGGCGTAGCCGATCGCGCACTTGAACAGCGAGGGCTCGCGCGAGGCCAGCGTCAGCGCGGCGTAGCCACCGAAGCTGGCACCATACACGCACATGCGGTCGGCATCGACCCCGGCATTGGCGGCGGCCCAGCGCACGCCGTCGACCAGGTCGTCCATGATGCCGTCGTGCCACTGGCGGTAACCCGCTGCCTTGAACGTCTCGCCACGGCCACCGGAGCCGCGGAAGTTCACCTGCAGGACGGCATAGCCGCGGTTGGCAAGGAACTGCGCATCGGTGTCGAAATACCAGCTGTCGTAGGGGCCGTGCGGGCCGCCGTGCGGGATCAGCACCAGCGGCAGCTTGCCGGCCCCCGGCTGGCGCGGCAGCGTCAGGTAACCATGCAGCTGCAGGCCATCCCGTGCCTTGAACGAAATGGGCTTGCGTTCGGCCATCTGGTCGGGCTCCAGCGCTTCCATGGCGGCGAACAGCATGTCGGCGCGGCCGGTCTTGCGGTCGAACAGGTAATAGGTGCCGGGGTCGCGATCGCTCTGGACCACGAACAGCACCTTGTCACCATTTTCCGTGGCGTCGATGAAGCGCACCACGTCGCCGGGGAACTGCGCGGCCAGTTGCCTGTGCAGCGCGACGCCGGCGTCGCTGTCCGGTGCCAGGTAACGCACTTGCGGCTTGCCGACGGTGGTAAAGGCGGCGATCGGCAGGTAGCGGTCGACGCCGAACATCGCATCGTCGAGCGAGCCGTCGGGGTCGGATGCCACCACGCGGCGTGTGCCAGTCTCCAGGTCCTCGCGCACCAGGGACAGCGGCTCGCCGCGCGCCGAGTGCCAGGCCAGGAACTCGCGGTCGTTTTCGGAAAATGCGATCGGGGCGAGCATGGTGCCGCTCTTCTCGCGTGGTACGCGGTTCCACGTATCGCCATCGCGGCGCAGCAGTGTGACATGGGCGTCTTCATCGATGCCGCTCGCAAAACGCGGCTGGCCGTCGTTTTGCACATGGAAGCCAAAATTCGGGTAGGGAACGCGGGTAACCGAACGGCGGCTGCCTTTGACAGTGTCGACGTCGAGCAACTCGCTGAAGTCGGCATCCCACAGGTTGGCGGACAGGAAGACGCGGCCGTTGCGTTTGGCCGGGATATCGGCGATGGTGGCGGAGCCGTAATCGTCGGCAAAGCCGCTCGTGCGGGAGGAATTCTTGAAGCGCTCGTAACCGTACAGGTATTCCTGCTTCCTGCCGTCGAATTCCATGGCCAGGACTTCGCCATACGACGATGGAATCTCGCGCGAGCCTTCCTCGCGCCCTTTGCGAACCACGAGGCGCGTGTTGCTCACCCAACTGTAGTTGAGCGGCACCTGGAACGCCGGGAGGCGCACCACGCTCTCGATCTTCAGTTCGGGCAGGCTGTACAACGTCATCGTCGGCACGTCGCGCTTGCCGATCGGGGTGCGCACCGTGACGGCAAGGTGCTTGCCATCCGGCGACAGTCGGGGCTGGGCATACTGTTCCTGCTTGACGAACGACAGGATGGGGATGGGTGCCGCAGGCGTTTGGGCATTCGCGGACAGCACCGGCAATGCGATAAGGAAAGGCAGGCTGGATTTCATTTGGCACCGTGATGTTTTGGTTATTATTCTATGAGGAATAATTATTTACAAGATGAAATAATTTGTGAGAATTGCTTGCAGGTATTTATCTGACCCTGGCGCTACAGTGCTGCAGGCTGGTCCGGCCAGCCACCCCATGGCATAATCCGCAGTCCTCCAGCCTGCCACCCCATGAACGAATCCCTCTCCCTGCTTGGCCTGTCCACCACGCCGCTCGAAGTGCTGTCCTTCGTGCTGTCGATCGCCACCGTCTGGCTCAATATCCGCCAGAACCACTGGGCCTGGCTGTTCGCGATCCTGTCGTCTGCCATGTACGGCGTGGTGTTCTTCGAATCGAGGCTGTATGGCGACATGGGGCTGCAGCTGGTGTTCATCACCGTCTCCGTGTGGGGCTGGTACCAGTGGCTGTATGGCGACGACACGCATGAACGGCTGCCCGTGACCGCGCTGGACTGGCCGGGCAGGGCGGTGGCGGCGCTCGGCTGGATCGTCGGCTTCATCGCACTGGCGTGGTTCCTGATGTCGTTTACCGATACCGACGTGCCGTTCGCGGACGGTTTCCTGACCGCCGGCAGCCTGGTCGGGCAACTGCTGCTGTCGCGGAAAAAACTGGAGAACTGGCACGTGTGGATCATCGTCGACGTGCTGTACGTCGGGCTCTATCTGCACAAGGGCCTGGTGCTGACGGCGCTGCTGTACGGACTGTTCGTGGCGATGGCGGCGATCGGCCTGCTGGCGTGGCGCAAGTCGATGCTGGCCGATGCCAGGACCGATGCACCGGCCAACGCATCGATGGTCCTGAAATGAACACGTTCGACCGGAAGCCGGTGCGCGTGGCGATCGTCGGCAGCGCATCGTCCGGCAAGACCACGCTGGCGCAGGCGCTCGCCGAGCGCTATCGCGACGTGTGGGTGCCGGAATACCTGCGCGAGTTCGTCGACCTGCGCCAGCGCGTG
>DASVVD010000076.1:0-6766 GCA_036386715.1 Pseudoduganella sp. | reverse complement strand
GTTTTTTTACGCCTGGAGCTTGCGCTGCACGGCGCCGAGGGCACGCTGGGCGGCGTCGTAGCGGGCGGTTTCCTGTTCCAGCAGCGCCTGCTTGGCGGCGGCCAGCGCGGCGGTCGTGTCGGCCGCCTTGCGCTGCATCTCCGCATGGGCGCGGGCCGCTTCGAGCAGGGATTTCTGCTGCGTCGCCTTGTCCTGCGCGGCGGCGGTTGCGGTGGCTTCCAGCATTTCACGTTCGCGCAGCATTGCCGCGGCGGCCAGTTCGGCATCGGCACGGTCGCGCATGGTGGCGGCGATGGCGATTTCACAGGCCATCCGGCCTTCGATCGCGCGGGCGGTTTCCTGCTCGGCGGCAGCGGCGGCATGCTGCTGCGCGGTGTGCTGTTCCAGCTGCGCCAGCGCGGCCTGCTCGCGGGCGACGGCATCGCGTTCGGCTTCCAGCTGGACCTGCACGGCAGCCACCCTGGCCTGCTCGGTACGGGCTCGCTCGCGGTGCACTTCGGCCAGTTCGGCGCCGAGGCGCGCCTGCGCGGCGGCAGCCTGGGCCGCCTCTTCCTTCTGCTGTGCTTCCATTTCGCATTGCTCGGCCATCGTCGCCAGTGCGGCAGCTTCCTCGCGCACGGCGGCGGCGCGCCGGGTTTCCGCGGCAGCATGGCGTGCAAAGGCTTCGGCCTGCTCGCGTTCGGCGCCGGCACGGGCCTCGGCCGCCGCCGTGGCGCGCTCCTCCTCGGCCAGGCGGGCCTTCAGTGCGGCAATCGCCTCCTGCTCGGCAGCGGCGCGGGCACGCTCCGCTGCCAGCAGGCGCGCCGCCTCGTCGGCCTGCTGGCGCGCCAGTTCATTGGCCGCATCCAGCGCCGCCGCGTGTTCGGCCAGCGTGGCCACCTCGGCGCTTTCGGCATCGTTCCTTGCTTGCACCAGTTCGGCGGCGGCCTGCGACAGGGCCGCGCGTTCCTCGGCCAGCCGGGCCGCGCGCGCCTGTTCTTCGGCCTCGTTGTACGCAGCCTCGGCGGCGGCCTGCTCGGCCAGCTGGCGCAGCCTGGCCTGTTCCGTCGCGTGGCGCTCGGCGTCGAGCTTGCCGCGCGCCTCGTATTCGGCCTGCTGCTCCGCCTGCACGCGGCCCATGGCCACCGCATGCAGCTCGCGGTCGGCGGCGATACGGGCTTCGGTGGCGGCCAGGATGCGCGAATCGGCATCGCGCCGTGCCTGCGCGGCCGTGGCCGCCATGGCCTCCAGGCGTTCGCGGTGCTGGGCCGCATCGCGCACTTCCTTCTCGGTCTGCAGGCGCAGGTGCAGCGACAGCGCGGCGCTGCGGTCCGATTCGGCCTTGGCCAGGGCAATCGCTTCGCGCTCCTGTTCCAGGTGGGCCAGCGCCCGCGCTTCCTCGGCCGCATGCACTTCTGCGGCGGCACGGGCAAATGCCGATTCCAGCGCCACGCCGTCGGCACGCTCACGCTGCCGGGTCGCTTCCAGGGCGCCGGCTTCCGCCTCGGCCAGCTGCTGCGCGGTCTGGCGCGCGGAGAACGCCTGGCGTTCGCGCTCGCGGGCCAGCGTGGCCACGCGCGCATCGGCGGTGGCGATGCCGATCACTTCATCCCGGGCGGCCTGCACGGCAGCCACGCGCTCGGCGGCCTGCAGGCGGGCATTGCTGGTCTGTTTCTGCAGTTCGTCGGCGGCCTGCGAGGCCTGCTCGGCCAGGTGCGCTTCCGCTTCCATCTGCTCGGCGGCGCGGCGCCGGGTTTCCTCTTCGGCGCGGGCGCGCACCTCGGCGGCCTGGCGGATCTGGTTATCGGATTCCACCCGGGCGCGCAGTTCGGCGGTTTCCTGCTTGACCGCTTCGAGCTTGGCCACGCTGGCCTGGGCCGCGGCGCGCAGGCTTTCCAGGCGCTCACGGTTGGCGGCGATCACATCCTCGGCGACCTGGGCGTTCTGCAGCGCAACGGCGGCCGCGGCGGAATCCATCGCGGCACGGTCTTCGGCCAGTGCCCGGGCCCGCGATTCGGCATGCGCGCGGCTCTCGGCGGCGCAGGCGGCCTTGGCCTCCGCCTCCACCCGCGCGATCGCCTGGTGAATGGCCCGCATCTCCGCATCCGCGCGGTCCGATACCGGCGCATTCAGTTCCTCGTCATTGCCGGGTTCGGCAAGATCGTGGTCCACCTCTTCGGCGGAGTAGGCGACGTGCAGGGGGTAGGCCAGTTGTGCTTGCATGACAGTCTCGCTCGAGGGATGGGAATTCCGAGCTGCCATTATCGCGGCCACCGGCAGCTTGCCAGCGCCCGAGCAAAGCGGGTTTTCCCCGCCAATTCCGTGCTTGAGGGTGGGCCGCCGATTACTTCAGCCGATTACTTCACACCGGCCACAGCGGCGGCTCGTCCATCAGCGCGACCTGCTCGCGCAGCTCCAGGATACGGTCCTGCCAGTAACGTTGCGTGTTAAACCACGGAAACGCGGCAGGGAATGCCGGGTCGTCCCAGCGGCGCGCCAGCCAGGCGGCGTAATGCATCAGCCGCAGTGTGCGCAGCGCTTCCACCAGATACAGCTGGCGCGGCTGGAATTCGGCGAAATCCTCATAGCCGGCGAGGATGTCGGACAGTTGCCGCACCATCTCGTGCCGCTCGCCGGACAGCATCATCCACAGGTCCTGCACGGCCGGCCCCATGCGCGCATCGTCGAAATCGACGAAGTGCGGGCCGGCCTCCGTCCACAGCACGTTGCCACCGTGACAGTCGCCGTGCAGGCGCAGGGGCGGCACGTCGCCGGCCCGCTCGTAGCAGCGGTGGATGCCATCGAGTGCCTGGCCGGCGATGCTGCGGTAGGCCTCCGCCAGGTCCGGCGGCAGGAAATTGTTGGCCAGCAGGTAATCACGCGATTCAAGGCCGAAGGTTTCGATGTCGAGCGCGGGCCGGTCGGCGAACGGCCGCGTGGCGCCGACCGCGTGGATGCGGCCGATGAAGCGCCCGGTCCATTCAAGCACCGCCGGGTCGGACAGCTCGGGCGCCCTGCCCCCGTGCCGCGTGAAGACCGCGAAGCGGAAACCGTTGTACGCATGCAGCGTGCGGCCATCGATGACCAGCGGCGGCACCACGGGGATTTCCTGGCCGTACAGCTCGGCCGTGAAGGCATGCTCCTCGAGAATCGCGGCGTCGCTCCAGCGGCCGGGTCGGTAGAATTTGACAACCAGCGGCTTGTCGTCTTCGATGCCCACCTGGTAGACCCGGTTTTCATAGCTGTTCAGCGCCAGCAGGCGGCCATCGCCGTGCAGGCCCACGGCGGCCAGCGCATCGAGCACGCAATCGGGACCCAGCGCCGAGAATGGGTGAGGAGAAGTCGTCATCTCGCCATTGTACGACCGCGGGCGTATACTGTCGGATTACTTACGAAAGAACATCATGCAACTCGATCAGCCCCTCTCGGACAAAGACTTCGACGAACTGGACCAATTCCTGCTGGGCGAACGCAGCCCGGAGGACTCGATGACGATGGACCACCTGCACGGCTACCTCACCGCCATCGCGATCGGGCCGGAAACGATCATGCCGGCCGAATGGCTGCCGCGCGTCTGGGGCGAGGATGGCAAGCAGGCGCCGAAGTTCAAGAACGGCAAGGAAGAAGAACGCATCGTCAACCTGATCATGCGTTTCATGAACGAAGTACTGGTCACGTTCGAAGTGGCGCCGAAGGAATTCGAGCCGCTGTTCGTCGAACACGAACACGAAGGGCAAACGCTGATCGATGCCGAAGCCTGGTGCTGGGGTTTCTGGGAAGGCATGGAACTGCGCGCCGGTTCGTGGGACGAAATCTGGGATTCCGAGCTCGGCCCGCTGATGCGCCCGATCTACCTGCTCGGCGCGGATGAAATCGCCGAGGAGGAACTGCCGGAAGTGGAAGACCCGGTCAAGGCGCACAAGCTGGCGCTGGAAATCGAAGCCAACCTGCCGGCCATCCACAAATACTGGGTACCGCGCCGCAAGGCCGCGGTGAGCACCGTCAAGCGCGACGAGCCGAAGGTGGGCCGCAACGACGACTGCCCTTGCGGCAGCGGCAAGAAATACAAGAAATGCTGCGGCGCGGGCACCGGCGAATAAGGCCCGTGTGACTGGCGGCGTTGCCGTATCAGGCGGCGCGCCGCCGCTGCAGTGCCGCCGCGCCGACGAGTGCACCACCGGCCACCAGCAGGACCCAGGTCGAGGGTTCCGGCACGGCGGGGGCCAGCGCCCAGTTCAGCGTCACGTCCGGCCCCATGTTGCAATTGCTGGCTGGCTGGCACCATTGCGCCAGCGGCAGCGGCACCTGCTGGTCGAACCGGAAGCCCGCCGCCAGGCTGGTGCCGTTGGCAAAATTATCGTAGGCCGCGATCGTAAACAGGTAGGTGCCGGGAGCGAGCCCGTACAGCCGCAGGCCTGCATCGAACATCGTCTGCCCCGGCGCGATGCTGGAATCGTCATCGACCTGCACGAGCTGCTCGCCGTTGTACCACACGGCAACGATCGGATCGAAATTCACACCGTCGAGATACGAATCGGTCCACGCCATCAGGTCCGACGTTTCCCCGACAACGAAGGTATGGTGGATGACATCGTTATGCCAGGCGATCTGGCCGTTGTACGAATCGGCATGTGCCCCGGCGGCGGCGCACAGGAGCATACCTGCGCAAATGCCGCGCAGCCATGGTGAGCGTGGCTGGGGCGTGGGTGACTGCGGTGGAAACGGTTTGGTCATGTCGGGCTCCTTGACTAAGAAAGACCGCGCCCATTTGGCGCACGGTTTCCTTCGCAAGGCCCATACCAGCGGCATGCCGGCACTATGACGCTGCCCGTGCCGGTGGATGCGCCGCGGGAAATGACGCGGCGGCTGTAAAGATTCCGGACGCTCCGGCGTTGCCGCCGGCGACCGTGACAGCTCGCGCACCACGGTTCGCGTTTTACTGCTTGCGCACTACAGCTTGCGCATTACAAGCTTGCGCATCACAGCTTGCGCATTACAGTTTAATAAAGTGTTCCCGGTAATACTTCAGCTCCTCGATCGATTCGAGGATATCGGCCAGCGCCGTGTGCTTCTGGGCCTTCTTGAAACCGGACACCACTTCCGGCTTCCAGCGGCGGCACAGTTCCTTCAGTGTCGACACATCCACGTTCCGGTAGTGGAACACCGCTTCCAGCTTGGGCATGTAGCGCACCATGAAGCGGCGGTCCTGGCCGATGGTGTTGCCGCACATCGGCGATTTGCCGGCCGGCACCCATTTCTTCATGAAGGCGATCAGCTCGGCCTCGGCCTGCTCTTCCGAAATGGTGGACGCCTTGACCTTGTCGATCAGGCCGGAACGGCCATGCGTGCCCTTGTTCCACGAATCCATCGCGTCCAGCGTGGCGTCGGACTGGTGGATCGCCAGCACCGGGCCTTCGGCCAGCACGTTCAGGTGCATGTCGGTGATCACGATCGCCACCTCGATGATACGGTCGGTCTCGGGTTCCAGGCCGGTCATTTCCATGTCGACCCAGACCAGGTTCATCTCGTTGGGACGCTGCTGCTGCGGGGCCACCGCCGCGGTGACGGAAGGTTCGTTCGCTTGTGACATAATTCTCTCTTGGCCAAACTAAATCGCCATTTTCTCACAGGCACAGAATGTATTCACACGCGTTTTCGTTATTGTTTGTCGCATTTTTGGTGCTCACGCTGGGCGTGCGCTTCTGGCTGGCGTCGCGCCAGATGCGCCACGTGCTGGCCAACCGCGGTGCCGTACCCGCCGAGTTTGCCGGCACCATCGCGCTGGCGGCGCACCAGAAGGCGGCCGACTACACCATGGCACGCACCAGGTACGGCATCGTGACGATGCTCATCAACGCCGCGGTGCTGGTGGGCTTCACGTTGCTGGGCGGCCTGGAATGGCTGTCGGTGCAGGTGTTCGGGCTGACCGGCGGCGGCATGGCGTACCAGCTCGGCCTGCTGGTGGCGTTCGCCGCCATCTCCGGGCTGATCGACGTGCCGCTCGACTGGTACCGCCAGTTCCGGCTGGAACAGCGCTTCGGTTTCAACAAGATGACACCCGGCCTGTTCCTGGCTGACATGATGAAGGGCCTGCTGCTGGCGGTGGTGCTCGGCCTGCCACTGGCCTGGGTCGTGCTGAAGCTGATGTCGGGCGCCGGCGACTGGTGGTGGCTGTATGCGTGGTTCGTGTGGAGCGGCTTCCAGCTGCTGATGATGGTACTGTTCCCCACCGTGATCGCACCGCTGTTCAACAAGTTCACGCCGCTGGCCGATGAAACGCTCAAGGCGCGCATCGAAGGCCTGATGCAGCGCGTGGGTTTCGCCTCCAAGGGCCTGTTCGTGATGGATGGTTCGAAGCGCAGCGCGCATGGCAATGCCTATTTTTCCGGCTTCGGCGCGGCCAAGCGCATTGTCTTCTTCGACACGCTGCTGGCGCGCCTGGCGCCGCAGGAAATCGAAGCCGTGCTGGCGCATGAACTGGGCCACTTCAAGCTGAAACACATCGTCAAGCGCATCGTGCTGATGTTCGCGCTGTCGCTGGCATTCCTGGCGCTGCTCGGCTGGCTGAAGAACCAGGTCTGGTTCTACACGGGCCTGGGCGTGTCGCCGCTGATCGCGCCCGAGCAGGGCAACGATGCGCTGGCGCTGATCCTGTTCATGCTGGCCCTGCCCGTGTTTACCTTCCTGCTGGGCCCGTTGGGCTCGCTCAGTTCGCGCAAGCACGAATTCGAAGCCGATGCGTTCGCCGCCCTACATACCGATGCGCGCGACCTGGTTTCCGCGCTGG
>DASVVD010000075.1:0-3672 GCA_036386715.1 Pseudoduganella sp. | reverse complement strand
TGCCGTTGGCCGGGTTGGCGCCGTGCGACAGGGCCAGGCTGTGGAAGTGGTTCGACACGGCGTTCGTGCTGCCGCCGGTGTACATCGTCCGCCACGTGGCGGTCCGGTTCTCGCGCAGGCTGTTGACCGTGGGGGTATCGGGGAAATACCATGCCACGTCCGCACCGGGCACGTTGCCGGCCAGGTGGGCCCAGCGCACGGCGGCCAGCGCTGCAGTGCTGCCCGGCGCGGCGGCCTGCACCGCCCCATTGACGGTCAACGCATTGCTGCCGTCCGCGTTCAGCTTGCTGTTCTCGACGATCGTCTCGACCGCCGCGCCGCCCGTGGCGGCGATGCCGGTACCGACAGCCACAATCCGGTCGCCGAACAGGAACCATGATTTCCTTCCCGTCAGCGTGCTGCCCGTGACGGCCGACATGGCGAAGTCCATCCCGACCGCCGCGTACCTGTCGTCGAGGACGGCGCCGCCGACCCAGTTGCGCGTGTTCGGGTAGCTCTTCCAGGCCACCGGCGTGCCGCTGCCCGACCGGTCGGTGGTGGTGCCGGGCAGGCGCAGCTTGTCGACCGTTGCCCAGTAGCCGTCCAGGTAGCGCGCCTGGTCGGCATCGTAGAGTGCCAGCATGCCGATGCCGGTCCACCAGCCCGCCAGGTTCTCGCCGTTGCCGTATTCGAACGCGCTGATCCGGTTCGAGAACAGCGCCAGGCTGGCCGCGAAGCCGGGGCCGCGCTGCACCGCGCGGTCCATCGACGCGAACAGCCGCACGCCCGCCGGTTCCGGCGCCGCGGCCACGTCCGGGTTCGCGGCCAGGGCCTTCATCAACGTCATCTCATACACCGGCAGGGGCGAATACACGCCGGCCACCCCGGTGGGCGTCGCGGCGAAGTAGCCGGCACCGAACGTGGCGTCGCGCGCCATCCAGCCCTTGACGGCGGCATTGATGGCGGCGCTCTGCCGCGGATACGCGGTGGCGCCGGCCTGCGTCAACCGCACCAGCGCGGTCACGACGCTGCGCCCGGCCGTGTGGTCGGTCGAGTACTGGCGGGCGATGCCGCGGCCGCGCACGGCGTCCATCATCGCGCCGTCGTGGATCAGCGGGGCGAAGGCGTCGATGCCCCAGTCGTAGACGTTGGCCACGTTCGGGTCCGTGAACGCCCACGTGGAGCCGGTCAGCAGGTACAGCAGCTTCGACATGTCGTCGATGACGGCCGGCCCGTAGGAACCCGTGTATGGCACGTTGACGTGCTGGATGAACGAACCGTCGGCATAGAAGCCATCGCCGCTGGTCACGTACAGCAGGCCGGGGCTGATCGCGTCGCGGCCCTGCGCGATCTTCGCCGCCGACTTGCCCAGCACGCCGCGCAGGATCACGGCCAGCGACTTGTCCAGCAGGTTGGCGCCGGTTTCCTTCTCCTGTACCGTGCCGTCCGGCTTCAGCCGCACGGCGGGATCGGGCACGAACTTGTCGATCGCCTTCAGCCATGCCGCGCGCTGGCTGGCGGAGAGTTGGGCATACATCAGCGTCATCGTGCTGGTCAGCGACTGGGGCGTGCCGATGTGCCAGTCCCACCAGTTGTCGTAGTAGGTGACGTTCTCGTTGAAGCGCCGTGCGTACAGCCAGTCCAGCGCGGCCACGATATCGGCCGCCAGCGCCGCGTTGTCCTTCAGCGGCGAGCCGGTGGTGGACCAGGCCAGCGCCATTGCGTGCAGCCGGCCGTAGCTGTTCGTGACGTGGGCGGAGGTTGCCGGCGCTGCCAGGTCGCTCCACAGGTAGGTGCGGCCGGCGCCCTTGTCCATCGCGTTCCAGTGCACCTGCGCATTCGCGGCCAGCGTGGCCACGGCCTGCGCGATGTCGGGGTCGCCCGTGTCGATGGCGATGCCGCCGGTCAGGCGGGTCTGCCAGCGCGCGCGCAGGGTGTCGTATTCGTCGGCACGGGCGGCGTGGGGGGCAAGCGCCAGCGTGGCGGCGCACAGGATCAGCAGCGCCCGGGCGCGATGCTGGCGGGATGGTCGGTTCGGCATGCGGTCTCCATTCTCTTCGGGGATACGTCTGGAAGCAATATCGTTAACGTTATCAATCCGAAGCCCACGAATTCATTGCGCCGGCGTATGACAAAAGCTAATATACCTGCAGAAGGCGATAACGTTAACATTTTTCGGGGAGCACACTGCATGGCGGCGATCTCGTTACAACAGGTGCGCAAGTTCTACGACAACGGTTTCCATGCCGTGCGCGATTTCAACCTCGACATCGGCGACGGCGAATTCGTCGTCTTCGTCGGCCCGTCCGGCTGCGGCAAGTCGACCACGCTGCGCATGATCGCAGGGCTGGAGGACATTTCCGACGGCCAGCTGCGCATCGGCGGCAGGATCGTCAACGACCTCGAACCCAAGGAGCGCGACATTGCGATGGTGTTCCAGAGCTATGCGCTGTATCCGCACATGACGGTGCGGCAGAACATGGGGTTCGCGCTGAAGCTGGACGGCGTGCCGAAGGCCTCGATCACCGAGCGGGTGGATGAAGCGGCGCGCATGCTGCAGCTCGACCACCTGCTGGAACGCCGGCCGAAGGAACTGTCCGGCGGCCAGCGCCAGCGGGTCGCGCTGGGCCGCGCCATCGTGCGCAAGCCGCAGGCGTTCCTGATGGACGAGCCGCTGTCGAACCTCGACGCCAAGCTGCGCGTCGAGATGCGCGCGTCGATCCTGAAGCTGCACCGCCAGCTGGGCGTGACCACGGTGTATGTCACGCACGACCAGGTCGAGGCAATGACGATGGGCGACCGCATCGTCGTCATGAAGGGCGGCGAGATCCAGCAGGTGGCCAGCCCGATGGAACTGTACGAGCGGCCCGTCAACGTGTTCGTCGGCGGCTTCATCGGCTCGCCGGCGATGAGCTTCCTGGACGGCGGCTTCAGCGCGTCGGACGGCGTGGTGGCCGGCGACGGTTACCTGCTGCCCCTGCCGGCGGCGATGGCGGCGCGCGTGGCCGCCGGCCTTGCCGTGGATGGCGGCCGCGCCGTGAAGATCGGCCTGCGCCCGGAGATCCTGTCGCTCGACCCGGCGGCCGGCGTGCCGCTCCATGCGGTGGTCGACGTGGTGGAGCCGCTGGGCGCCGAGACGATCGTATCGCTGCGTGTCGGCGGCGGCAGTGTCGTGGCGCGCCTCGGCGGCCATGCCAGGCTGGTGCCGGAACAGGCCCTGACGCTGTACCTCGATACGGCCCGCTTGCACGTATTCGACGCCATCACCGAAGCGAACATCGGCCTCGGCCCGAAGGAGACCGCATGACCGGCGGCCATCCCCTGACCCTGCTGGCCATCGACGAGGGCCGCCAGCGCCTGCACCTGGTCGATACGAACGATGCCCGCGCCGGCTGGCAGCGCGACCTGTCGGCCTATCCGCTGGCGCGCGACCTGCAACGCATCGGCCGCGATCGGGCGCTGGTCGGCTTCGAACGGGGCTTCATCGAGATCGACATCGCCACCGGCACCGTGCTGCGCACGTGCGAGCGCTGGACGGGCGTGACGGCCGCGTGCCGGCTGCCGGACGGCCGCACGCTGGTGACGGGCATGAACCTCGACGGCGGCACGGACGGCATCAACGTGGTGACCCTCGACGGCGACCTGCGCCAGGCCGGCGTGGTGCGCCGCCAGGGCGACTACGTGCGCCTGATG
>DASVVD010000074.1:0-4733 GCA_036386715.1 Pseudoduganella sp. | reverse complement strand
CGTGCTCGGTCAGACCCGCCCGGCGGCCGATCGCCATGGCGATCCAGCACGCCCGCACGCAGTGGCCGGCCGGCTGGCCTTCCGTAATGTCGAGTGCGTAGCTGAGGGCGCCGATCAGCTCGGACAGCTGCAGCGACGATGCCTGCGGTTCACCTGGATGAGATAGTTTCATAAGAAACTTTTTTATAGATTGTGGGAAACTTTATTGTACGCCGTTCGGGCGTGAACGACTGCGCCAGCCCGGTTTTTGACCGGGCTGTACAACACTGCTGACTTCGATGACATTGCCCCGTGGCATTTTGTCACGCGTGGCGTCTACACTGACGGCACGCGCCATGGCCTCCCGGGGCGGCAAACAATCACGCCCTTGCGCCGGGATGCGGGGCGATCCCGGTAATAATTCCTGTTTCACTTTTGCCGAACCGGAGTGCCATGGACCGCCGCAGCTTCATCCGCCTCTCGAGCTTTTCCGCCGGTGCCTGGCTACTGTCCGAAGCCATTCCGGCCGTTTCGGCGCAGCCGGCAGGAGGGCAGGCGTCATTCCGCCCATCGCCGCTGATCCGCATCGATGGCGATGGCCTGGTCACGCTGTACGTGCAGAAGCAGGACATGGGGCAGGGCGTGCGCACGGCCTTGCCGGTGCTGCTGGCCGAGGAACTGGACGCGGATTTTGGCATGGTGCGCATCGAAACGCTGCCCTATGATGCCGCCACCGCCGGCCAGTTCAATACCTGGGCCAGTGCCAGCGTGCGAGGTGCCTGGACCAGCCTGCGCAAGGCCGGCGCTGCGGCACGTGCAATGCTCGTCGAGGCGGCGGCGCGGCAGTGGGGCATTCCGGCGGACCGCGTGCGCACCGCCCAGGGCATGGCGATCAATCTCGATACCAGCGCCAGGTTGCCCTATGGCGCACTGGCCGCCGCAGCGAGCCAGCTGCCCGTGCCGGGGGCGCCACCCTACAGGAACCCGGCCGAGTACAGGCTGATCGGCAAGACCGTGCCGCGCCAGCGCGTGCGCGAGAAGATCACCGGCGGCGAAACGTTCGGCATCGACGTCATGCTGCCGGGCATGCTGGTCGCGATGGTGGTGCGCTCGCCCACCTTCCACGGCAAGGTCAAGTCGTTCGACGACAGTGCCGTGCGCGCACTGGGGCCCGGCATCGTGGCCGTGCTGGAAGTGAAGCAGATGGCGGGCTGCGACAACCGGAACGGGGTGGCGATCGTCGCCACCCATACCTGGCTGGCGCTGCAGGGGCAGGACCTGCTGAAGGTGGAATGGGAACGTGCCGAGCTGCCCTATGCCGATAGTGCTGCGCTGGCCCGTGGCTTGCGCCGCGCCATCACAGCCGGCAAGCCTGCCGCCACCTACGATGCGGGCGGCAGGAGCAATGCATTCGACATGCCGGCCGGCAGCCTGCTGACCGCCGAATACGCGCTCCCCTATCTCCACCAGGCCAGCATGGAAACACCCAACTGCGTGGCGCGCTGGCAGGGCGGCAAGTGCGAAGTATGGGGCGGATTCCAGGCGCCGTCGTTCTTCGCCACCACGCTGGCCAAGGCGTTCGAGGTGGACCGCGCTGCCTTGTTCGTGCACCTGTTGCCGATGGGCGGCGGCTTCGGGCGTAAGGAAAAGGTCGACAATGCCGCCGAGGCGATGCAGCTCGCCAGGACATTGGACAAGCCTGTCAAATTGCTGTTCTCGCGCCCGGACGACGTGGCGAACAGTTTTTACCGGCCCGCCACCCTGCACCGGCTGGCGGCGCGCGCCCGGAAAGACGGTATCGACGTGTGGCGCCACCAGGCAGCCGTCACGGGTTTTCCGACCGCGGCCATCATGGGTCCGCAGCACCTGTCCGGCGGCCTGTCGAACGACCTGGTCTATCCTGTCGGCGATTATCAGAGCGCACTGTACCCTGTTCAATCGCCGCTGCCGGTAGGCTCCTGGCGCGCCATTTCATACAGCCAGAACGTTTTCGTCGTGGAGTCGTTCATCGATGAACTGGCAGGCCAGCAAAAAGCCGATCCGCTGCGGTTCCGCCTGCAACTGCTGCGCCAGGCAGGCGGCGATGACAGCCCATCGAGCCATCGCGTGCGCATGGCCGCGGTGCTCGCCCGCTGCGGCGAAGCGATCGGCTGGGACAGCCCCGCACAGAAGGGTCGCCATCGCGGCGTGGCTTGCTGCGTCTACACGCACACACACGCCTATACCGCGCATGCGTTCGAGGTCAGCGTCGTCAAAGGGGCCGTGAAGATCCACCGCGTCGTGTGCGTCACGGATTGCGGCATCGTGGTCGATCCATCCGGCTTCCGCGCGCAGATCGAGGGCAGCCTGGTATGGGGCCTGTCCGCTGCGCTGACCGGCGAGATCACTTTCAAGGAAGGCGCCGTGGAGCAGCGCAATTTCGCCGACTACGAGGTGCTGCGCATGCATCAGTTGCCGCCGCTGGAATTGATCGTGATCGACAGCAGTGAAGCGCCGGCCGGCGCCGGCGAGCCGGCGGTGCCGTCGGTAGCGCCGGCGCTGTGCAATGCGATCGCCGCCGCCACCGGCAAGCGCGTGCGCAGCCTGCCGTTGGCGAAGACCGGCCTGACGTTTGCCTAGGAGTCTGCGCGGCAGTCTGGGCCAACCTCCTTCTGCCGCGCAGGCTCCCAGGTTCGTGAATCCGGGACGCTAGCGTTTCACGTACTTGAGCAGCTCGGCGCCGGCCAGCAGGAAAGCGCCCGGCCCGTAGGTTTCCGTGCTGTTCGCGTCGACCTTGTCCGGCGCGGCGCCCACGGGCTGAACATAGCCCAATTTACCGTCCGGCTGCACCGCGCCGGTCAGCGCAGGCCACGCTTTTTCCACCACGGGCCAGTACGTGGCCCGATCCAGTACGCCGTTGTTCAGCCCCCACAGGATTGCGTACGTATAAAACCCGGTGCCGCTGGTTTCCCTGACCGGGTAGCTGTCCGGATCGAGCAGCGAGGCATGCCAGCTGCCGTCCGCCGTCTGCAGGCCGGCGATGCGTGCCGCCATGTCGCGGTACAGCGCCAGCAGCCGTGGCCGATCGGGGTGATCGGCCGGCATGCTGGACAATACCCGCACCATGCCGGCCATTACCCAGCCGTTTCCGCGCGACCAGAACACCTTCTTGCCGTTTTTCTCGCGTCTGCCGAAATAGCTCTCGTCGCGGAAATACAGCCGGTCTTCGGGGCTGTACAGGAAGTCGGTGGTCTTCCACCACAGCTTCAGGGCCGTGTCGAGGTATTTGCGGTCGCCCACTGCCATGCCCAGGTAGGCCAGCGACGTGGGTCCCATGAACAGTGCATCGCACCAGGCCCATTCGCGTTCCATGATGTCGCGCGTGGCCAGCGACAGCGACTCGTCGTGCGGCTTGCTGGCGATTTCATCGGCCAGCGCGCGCCACGGCCCGATCATCGCTGGCTGGCGGTCCTGCGCGTACAGCTGCGAGAACACTTGGCCCACGCAGTAGTCGTCCGCGAAATAGCGCCGCTCGCCGGTGCGCCACTGCAGGTCGTTGCCGACCTGGCGCAGGAAATCGTGGTACTTGCCGTCGCCGGTTGCCAGCCCGGCCTGGAAAATGCCCGTGTAGGCCGCGCAGTAAGTCCAGTTGTACTTCGGCTTGGCAAAACCATGGGTGGCCCAGTTGCCGATCTGCCAGTCGGCGACCTTGCGCATCGTGCCGGTAATGGCTTCCGGTGCGAACTGGCCATGTGTCGGCCGGGCAGGCGTGGTTGCGGCAGGACCGCACGCGCCGAGGAGGGTTGCAGTGGCAGCAATGAGCGCGAAACGTGGATTCATGGCGTGGTCGGCAGGTTGGGTTGATGTAGGCGCAGCTGCCAGCGCGGCACCGGCATGCGTGTTCCGGCCCCCGCCGCGACACGCGGCAGCGCCGCCGGGGCATGCGCGGCAAGCGGTTGAGCCAGCCGGGAATTATGCGGCCTGCCGCGCGTAATCCTGCTCAGGATTCTGATTGTTTTGGCGCTGTCGTGCAGTGCAGGGAACTTCAGCCCATTAGGTTGCCAACTCACCGCGCAGAAGGGCGGCCTGCTGGCAGCCGCCCTGCCGCAGGCCCATGCCGTCGAGCGCCGATGACGGCGTCGAGCTGACGTCGGTAATGGCGGCAATGGAGCCGGGCTGCAACTATGTCCACGTGGTGGCCGGCTGCTACGGCTACGACCGGGGTGCGTTCGGCACCACCGTCGGCGGTAGCGGACGAGTAAGTTGTTGGATGACATTCAATTATTTTCTCTGCGCCGACTTGACGCTTGACTTCGCTCATGACCGGCGTAGAGTTGACGATCCGACACCGGTCGCCGTACTCGCACAGGGAGTTGCCATGAGCATGCTCAGCCGTTTTTCACGTATTGCGGTCTGTCTTGGATGCTGTATCGCGGGCCACGCCGGCGCCACCGCCTACCTGGGCGGTGTGGTAACGGCGCTTTCCGGATTGGGCGCGTGCCATGATACGCACCTCGTGCCGGGCGATACGCTGCAGGATACCTTCGCGCTGAGCGCAGCCACGGCCTGCTCCGGCGGCAATGCCGGCGGCACCGTGCATGGCGATGCCGCCACCGCTACCGGTGGCTTGTACGGCTATTCGGTGGGCAGCTCGCCGATACCGGGCAGCAGCCAGGTGGCGGCCCAGCTGCAATACATGGACCGCTGGGAGATCCACGTGCCGGCCGGCACGCCGGTCGGCCAGGTCAGCATTCCCGTGGTGCTGACGCTCGAGG
>DASVVD010000073.1:0-2895 GCA_036386715.1 Pseudoduganella sp. | reverse complement strand
CGCGTGGCGATGGCGCCGCCGGCGGACATCAACCGCGTGCGCGACGATGCCTACGGCGGCACCATGCCGGACTTTATCCACAGCGAGGCGAACGACCTGGAGCTGGTGGACAGCCAGATCCCGGACGACTACACGCAGATCGACCAGATGGCCGGCGCCAGCCCGGTGATCAACATGGTCAACGCGGTGATCCAGCGCGCCATCCGCGACAGCGCCAGCGATATCCATATCGAGATCTCGCGCAACCGCGCCCGCATCCGCCTGCGTATCGACGGCATCCTGTACGAGGTGATGTCGCCCAAGGTGGAGCAGCACCCGGCCATCGTGTCGCGCCTGAAGGTGATGGCCAACCTCGACATCGCCGAACGCCGGCTGCCGCAGGACGGCCGCATCCAGGTGGCCACGCAGGGCCGCACGGTGGACCTGCGCTTCAGCTCCCTGCCCGGCATCTACGGCGAAAAGGTGGTGCTGCGGGTGCTCGACAAGAACCAGTCGATCCTCGACGTAGACAAGCTGGGCATGAACGACACGGCGGTTTCCGCGTTCAAGCGCCTGCTCGGCCGCAGCCACGGGCTGATCCTCGTGACCGGCCCGACCGGCAGCGGCAAGACCACCAGCCTGTATGCCGCGATCAGCCACCTGAAGAGCATCGAGAAGAATATCGTCACGATCGAGGACCCGGTCGAATACCAGCTCGACATCATCAACCAGAACCAGGTCAACGATGCGATCGGGTTGACGTTCCCGAAAATCCTCAAGCACGTGCTGCGCCAGGACCCGGACATCATCATGATCGGCGAGATCCGCGACCGCCAGACCGCGGAGATCGCAGTGCAGGCCGCGCTCACGGGCCACCTGGTGCTGACCACGCTGCACACCAACGACACGCTGGGCGCCGTGTCGCGCCTGGTAGAGATGGGCGTGGAACCCTACCTGCTGGCGTCCGCTTTGATCGGCGTGATGGCGCAGCGCCTGGTGCGGCGCGTGTGCCAGGGCTGCCGCACCAGCTACCTGGCCACGCCGGAGGCGGCGGCGGCCTACCGCTGGCGCGGCAAGGGCGACTTGCGGCTGATGCGCGGGCGCGGCTGCCCGGCATGCTACGACTCGGGCTACAAGGGCCGCATGGGCATCTACGAGCTGCTCGAAGTGGGGAATGACCTGCAGCGCATGATCGTGGCCAATGCCAGCAAGGACCAGCTGGCCGCGCACGTCAATGCCACCGGCCACCATGACCTGTATGCGGACGGCATCGCACGCGCGTTCGACGGCCATACCACGCCGGAAGAAATCGCCCGCGTGGTGCATTCGCTGTAACCGGCCGCAAGAATCCTCAACGCAGCCGCCCAGTCATCCCTCCCCATGCCGATCGAACTCGACCCGCCTGCATCCGCCGCCACCGCACCGAAAACCGCCCTGCGCATCACGCTGGGCCAGCGGCCGCCGGGCGTGCGCGAGCGCGTGCTGTTCACCGAGCGGCTGGCACTGCTGCTGGAAACCGGCGTGCCCTTGCATGCCGCTCTGGGATCGCTGCTGCTGCAGACCGACCAGCCGCAGTTGCGGCAGATGATCGCCACCATCTCGGACGATATCCTGGCCGGCGAGCGCTTCTCGGGCGCACTGGCGAAGCACCCGCTGTTCCCGGTCACCTACGTGAACCTGGTGGCGGCCAGCGAGGCCGGCGGCTTCCTGGCCGAGGTGCTGGCACAACTGGTCGGCATGGACGAGAAGGAGGAGCGGCTGCGCGCCACATTGGTGTCCGCGCTGTCGTATCCGCTGTTCCTGATGGCGTTTTCCGCGGGCGTCGTGCTGTTCATCCTGGTTTCCGTGTTCCCGAAATTCTCGGTAATGTTCGCGTCGATCCACGACCAGCTGCCCTGGACCACGCGCGTGCTGCTCGCTGTCAGCAACACGCTGACGCAGCATGGCGCGCTGGTGGCCGGTGCCGCCGCGCTGCTGTGCGGCGGCGGCTGGCTGCTGTCGCGCCGGCCGGAAGTGGCGGATGGCATCGACCGGCTGAAACTGCGGGCGCCACTGCTGCGCGATATCTTCGCGAAGATCTACCTGACCCGCCTGCTGCGGGTGATGGGCATTTCTCTGGAGCGCGGCGTGACCATCCTGGCAACGCTGGAAGCCTGCCGCGCGGTGGTGCCGAATGCCGACGTGCAGCGCTTCATCCTCGCCCTGGAGGCCGACGTGACCGAAGGCAAGGGCATCGCCGCCGGATTCCAGGACAGCGCGTTCGTGCCGGTCGCCGTGCGCCAGATGATCGCCACCGGCGAGGCCACCGGTACCCTCGGCCGCGTGATGAGCCGCATCGCCGATGCCTACGACGTGGAACTGACACGGCAGCTGGCCAAGCTGGCCAAGCTGGCCGAGCCGGTGATGCTGCTGGTGATGGGCGTGATGGTCGGCACCCTCGTCAGTTCGTTGATATTACCTATATTCAAATTGTCACGGGCCGTGCACTGAGTGTTTCGGATGCACGACAAATCGCACGATGATGCAGATTTAGTGCCTAGTGGAAATACCTATCGTGTTACTCTACGGCATTCCAAATTTCTTTGATTAAAGCCATCGCCGATGGTTTTATGACCACTCGAGACCACCATGCCCAAGACCTTCAAGCGCGCCGCCGCAGCCGGCTTCACCCTGATCGAACTGCTGATCGTCGTGATCATCCTGGCGATCCTGGCGGCGATTGCGATTCCGCAGTTTTCGGCCACGTCGGCCGATGCGCAGCAGGCTGCGCTGGACGCCAACCTGGCGACCATCCGTAACTCGCTGGAGCAGTATCGCGCGCAACATACGGCGAATGTCTATCCGGGCACGAACGCGACGGACGGTGGTACATGCAGTGCTACCAAGGGCAAGGGCACTGCCGGCACGCTGCTGGCT
>DASVVD010000072.1:0-3566 GCA_036386715.1 Pseudoduganella sp. | reverse complement strand
TCACCTTCGGCAAGCCCTGCTCCAGCTCGGCCAGCTTCTTGGTGCGCTCGGCCTCCGACAGTTTCGGATCGTTGCGCACGCCGGCCTCGGCGCCGCCCTTGATCGCGGCCGGCAGCGAAGCCGTCATCTGCTTGAACGATGCCGCCACCACATTGCGGTAGTCCATTGCCTTGAGCAGCTCGCGCACGGCGGCGGCGGCGGCGGGATCGACCGCGCCGGCGGCAGCGGCCTGCGGCGCGGCATTCTGCGCCAGCGCGGGCGCGCTGGCGACGGTGGTTACGGCGGCGAACGACATCAACAGGGCTGCGGCGATTTTTTTCATATTGTTATGCACATTTCGTTGGTCTGAAAAACCGCGGGCCCGTTCGATCGCTCGGACGGGCCCGCGGGCGGGATTATTCGACTGAAGAATCGTCGGCTGGCGAATCGTCGGCTTCGGAATCGTCGGCCGGCGAATCGTCGCCTGCCGCCTCGTCACCCGCGCCGTCATCGGCCGATGCGGTGCTTGCGTCAAGCTCCGCGCCCGGCGCCTCGGCGGCCGCCTCGATCAGGCTTTCCACCTCGTCGGCATCCGGCTCGACGATGCGCTGCAGGCCCGACAGGTGCGTGCCATCCTCGACGGCGATCAGCGTGACGCCCTGCGTGGCACGGCCCATCTCGCGGATCTCGGCGACACGCGTGCGGATCAGCACGCCGCCGGTCGTGATCAGCATGATCTCGTCGTTCGGCTCGACCAGCGTGGCGGCAACGACTTTACCGTTGCGTTCGCTCGTCTGGATCGCGATCATGCCCTTGGTGCCGCGGCCGTGGCGGGTGTACTCGGTGATCGGAGTACGCTTGCCGTAGCCGTTCTGGGTGGCGGTCAGCACGGTCTGCTGCTCGTTCTCGGCGACCAGCAGCGCGATCACGTTCTGGCCTTCGTCCAGGTTCATGCCGCGCACGCCGCGTGCCGTGCGGCCCATCGGGCGCACGTCGTTCTCGTCGAAGCGCACGGCCTTGCCGGCATCGGAGAACAGCATCACGTCGTGCTGGCCGTCGGTGAGCGCCGCGCCGATCAGGAAGTCGCCTTCGTCCAGGTCCACGGCGATGATGCCGGCCTTGCGCGGGTTCGAGAAGTCGCGCAGCGGCGTCTTCTTCACGGTGCCCAGGCTGGTGGACATGAACACGTAGTGATCTTCCGGGAACGTGCGGTTCTCGCCCGACAGCGGCAGCACCACAGTGATCTTCTCGTTGTCCTGCAGCGGGAACATGTTGACGATCGGCCGGCCGCGCGAGTTGCGCGAGCCTTGCGGCACTTCCCACACCTTCAGCCAGTACATCCGGCCGCGATTGGAGAAGCACAGGATGTAGTCGTGCGTGTTGGCGATGAACAGCTGGTCGATCCAGTCCTCATCCTTGGTGGCCATGGCCTGCTTGCCGCGCCCGCCGCGCTTCTGCGCGCGGTATTCGGAGATCGGCTGGGCCTTCATGTAGCCCAGGTGCGACAGCGTGACCACCATGTCCTGCGGCGTGATCAGGTCTTCGGTGCCCAGGTCGGTGGCGTTGTGCTCGATCGTGGAGCGGCGCGCGTCCTTGGCGCCGTATTCGGTGACGGCGGCGGTCAGCTCGTCGCCGATGATGGTCGTCACGCGGGACGGCGTGGCCAGGATGTCCAGCAGATCGGCGATCTGCGCCATCACGTCCTTGTATTCGTTGACGATCTTGTCCTGTTCCAGGCCGGTCAGGCGCTGCAGGCGCATCTGCAGGATTTCCTGCGCCTGGTCGTCGGACAGCTTGTACAGGCCATCGGCCTGCATGCCGTAGTGCTTCGGCAGGTGCTCGGGACGGAACGCATTAATGTCCACCGCGCTGCCGTCGCCGGTGCGGGCCAGCATTTCACGCACCAGGGACGAATCCCAGGCGCGCGTCATCAGTTCGCTCTTCGCCACCGGCGGCGTGGGCGCCGCCTTGATGATGGCGATGAAATCGTCGATATTGGCCAGCGCCACGGCCAGGCCTTCGAGCACGTGGCCGCGTTCGCGCGCCTTGCGCAGCTCGAACACGGTGCGGCGCGTGACCACCTCGCGGCGGTGCGACAGGAACACCGACAGCAGGTCCTTCAGGTTCATCAGCTTGGGCTGGTTGTCCACCAGCGCCACCATGTTCATGCCGAACGTATCCTGCAACTGGGTCTGCTTGTACAGGTTGTTCAGCACGACTTCGGGCACTTCGCCGCGCTTCAGCTCGATCACCACGCGCATGCCCGACTTGTCGGACTCGTCGCGGATATCGGAAATGCCTTCGAGCTTCTTGTCGCGCACGTTCTCGGCGATACGCTCGAGCAGGGACTTCTTGTTGACCTGGTAAGGCAGCTCGTCGACGATGATCGCGATGCGGCCGCCATCCTTGCCATATTCCTCGAAGTGGGTCTTGGCGCGCATGACCACGCGGCCGCGGCCGGTGCGGTAGCCGTCGCGCACGCCCGAGACGCCGTAGATCGTGCCGCCGGTCGGGAAATCGGGCGCCGGGATCAGTTCGATCAGCTCGTCGATCGTGCAGTCCGGGTTGGCCAGCACGTGCAGGGCGCCGCTGATGACTTCGGCGAGATTGTGTGGCGGGATGTTGGTCGCCATGCCCACCGCGATGCCGGACGAGCCGTTGATCAGCAGGTTGGGCACGCGCGTCGGCAGCACCGTCGGCTCTTTTTCCTTGCCGTCGTAGTTCGGCTGGAAGTCGACGGTTTCCTTGTCGATGTCGGCCAGCAGTTCGCCGGCGATCTTGTCCAGGCGGCACTCGGTGTAGCGCATGGCCGCGGCGGCATCGCCGTCGATCGAGCCAAAGTTGCCCTGGCCATCGACCAGCGTGTAGCGCAGCGAGAAGTCCTGGGCCATGCGCACCAGCGTGTCGTAGATCGACGCATCGCCGTGCGGGTGGTATTTACCCATGGTATCGCCCACCACGCGGGCGCACTTCACGTAGGGCCGGTTGTAGACGTAATTACTTTCGTGCATCGAGAACAGCACGCGGCGGTGTACCGGCTTCAGGCCATCGCGTGCATCCGGCAAGGCCCGGCCCACGATCACGCTCATCGCGTAATCGAGGTAGCTCTTGCGCATCTCTTCTTCGAGTGAAATAGGGATTGTTTCTTTTGCGAATTGATCCATTGGCGGGTCGATCTTCTCTGACGTTGGTTCAGGCTGCTTGGGCGTGCAGACAATCGTACGATTTTACCATGCGGCCAAGACCCCCGGCCCATCCGCCGGTTTCCCCGGGCCACGGGGCGCCACGCCCGGGCAAAGCACGGCACAATCGTTCCAGCAAGGCATCCGGGCGGGGCGCCTGCAACGCGTGCAGTCGTGCCGACACCTTCAATGTAATCGTACGGACATAACTGCAGCTTATGATTCGCGACTTATGATTCGCAGCTCATGATCGCGCCGCATGATCGCGACGCATGATTGTCGATGTTGCAACAAAACAACATCTTGGTCGAATGCGGCAGGCGCCGTGACCGGAGCGCGATTCGTGCGATGCCGGCACGTATGGCAAAATGACGGAAATACAAACTTGGCTGAGTCGCAAAACGG
>DASVVD010000071.1:0-6996 GCA_036386715.1 Pseudoduganella sp. | reverse complement strand
TGTACTGGTGGCTCGACAATTATGTCGACTTCGAAGACGGCCAGCGTACCGAGGTCAAGAAGGATATCGACAGCCTGTTCCGCTGGCACCGCAAGACCCAATTGCAGGACTATGTGCAGGTGATGCAGCGTGCGCAGCAGCAGTTGCGCGGCAACCCCACGCCCGCCGACCTGCGCGCCGACTATGACGACATCCGTGCCCGCACCCAGTCGCTGCTGCTGAAGGCGGCGCCGGACATCGCCGACCTGGCGCTGTCGCTCAAGCCCGAGCAGCTGGCGCAGATGGAAAAGAAGTTCGCCAAGAATAACGACAAGTTCCGCCGCGAGAACATGAAGGGCGACCGCGAAGACCAGAACGAATTCCGCTACAAGAAATCGATGGAGCAGTTCGAACTGTGGTTCGGCAGTTTCTCGCGCGAGCAGAAGGACATCATCCGCAAGGCATCTGATGCGCGGCCTCTCGATAACGCGATCTGGCTCGACGAACGGGTGCGCCGCCAGCGCAGCGTGCTGGCGCTGGCGCGCCGCATCGTGCAGGAAAAGCCGTCCCGCGAGCAGGCGGTGGCACAGATCCAGAGCCTGATCCGGGAAAGCTTTACCCGCCTCGACAACTCCGAGCGCAAGGCATTCTATGAAGCCAATACCAATGCCTCGATCGGCCTGGTGCACACCGTGATCGGCATCGCCACCCCGGAACAGAAGGCCCATGCGGAGAAGCGCATGCAGGGCTGGATCAGCGATTTCAATACGCTGGCCACCCAGGCACAGTAAGCGCGCCGCCAGGCGCCTAGAGGATACGGATGCCCAGGTTGCGGTAGGCCGCCAGTTCGGCTTCGGCCACGGCAGCCGTCGTGACCAGCGTATCGACCCGGCCCGCCTCGCAGACCACATAGGAAGCGGCCGTGCCCAGTTTTTCCGGCGTAACCAGCGCCACCACGTGCTTCGAGGCATTGATGATGGCCCGCTTGACGGCGGCTTCATCCGCATCGGCGACCGTGAGCCCAACGTCCGGATGCAGGCCATACGCGCCGATGAAGCAGACATCGGCCAGCAACTGGCGGAAAAAATCCACCGTGTCCGGCCCCAGGTTGATGCGGTAGCCGGCATGGACACGCCCGCCCGCCATGCGCACCTCGACGGCCGGGTAATCGAGCAGCGTCATGGCCGCCGGCAGGCTGTGCGTGGCCACCGTCACTTTGCCCATGGCGGACATCTGGCGCGCCAGCCAGCCGGCCGTGGTGCCGCCATCGAGGATGATCATTTGCCCTTCCGCCACCAGCGCCAGCGCCTTCTGGGCGATTTCCTGCTTGGCCGCCGCATCGTGCTGTTCGCGCGCCCGGTAGGCAGTCGGGATCGGCGAGGGCAGCAGGGCACCGCCGCGGATCCGCGTCAGCGCGCCCTGGCGCGCCAGTTCGTCGATGTCACGGCGGATCGTATCCTCGGAAACGTCCAGCGCGGTACTGAGCGTGCCGAGCTGGACCTGGCCATGCTGTTGCAGGAGGTGGAGGATGCGGCGGAAACGTTCGTGCTTGAGCATGGTTTGGCTGGAGGACAGGATTTGCTGTATTTTGCGACTTATTGCAATATTCTGCAAGAAAAGGTAGTCTGGCGCGATCCTCTTACATTGGAGCTTTCATGGACACCGAGATCGCATCGCACACCATTTCACCTGGCCCGGACGCCGGTACGACATCAGCGCCGGGCGGCATGTGGCTCGGCATCGCCCAGCGGCTGCAGGCATTGGCGCAGGCAGGGCTGGCCTACGATCCGCCTGTGTTCGACGCCGAGCGCTACCAGGAAGTGCTGGCGCTGAGCCAGCAGATGCTCAGCCACCTGACGGACCAGCCGGTCGCCCAGCTGCAGGATGCGGTCGCGCTCGAACGCGGCTACCCCACGCCCAAGGTCGACATTCGTGCCGTGCTGTTCAACGGTACCGACCAGGTGCTGATGGCGCGTGAAAAGCACGACGGCGGGCGCTGGTCGCTGCCGGGCGGCTGGGCCGATGTGGGTTGCACGCCGTTCGAGGTGGCGGTGAAGGAGGTGCGCGAGGAAACCGGCCTGGACACCGAAGCCGTCCGGCTGCTGGCGCTGTGGGACAAGCGCGTCCACCCGCACCCGCCGCAGGCATGGTACGTGTACAAGGCGTTCGTGCTGTGCCGCCCCACCGGCGGCGCGCTGCTGGCGGACACGGCTGAGACGACCGAAGTACGCTGGGTCTCCCGGCACGAGCTGGCGCAGCTGGCCCTCTCGACCGACCGCGTCACGCTGTCACAGCTGGAACGGCTGTTCGAGTTCGCGGAAAACCCGGATTTGCCTACCTTGTGCGACTGAAACATTGCCTAAAATCGGGGTCAGACCCCGAATTTGGGAAATATTGCTTAAAAATGGGGTCTGACCCCGTTATTTGGCAACAATCTGCCGTGATATAGTGCCGCGGTCATTCCTGTGCCACATTCCCATGCAAAAGAAAAAGCCCGCCCCGAAAGTTCCCGTTCACGGTCCACTGCACGCCAAACAGGTGCGCATCATCGGCGGGAGCTGGAAGCGCACGCCGCTGCCGGTGCTCGAGGCGCTGGGGTTGCGGCCCACGCCGGACCGGGTGCGCGAGACGGTGTTCAACTGGCTCAACCACCTGCGCGGCGACTGGGGCAACGTCAGCGTGCTGGACCTGTTCGCGGGCAGTGGCGCGCTCGGCTTCGAAGCGGCCAGCCGCGGGGCCCGGCAGGTGACGATGGTGGACGCGAACGCGGCCATCGTTCGCCAGCTGCAGGCGATCCAGGAAAAGCTCGGTGCCACCAACGTGGTGGTGCAGCGGGCCGATGCGCTGGCGCTGGCGCAATCGCTGGCACAGCGCGGCCAGCGCTTCGATGTGATCTTCCTCGATCCGCCCTACCAGCAGGACTTCCTGTCACGCGCCTTGCCGCTGTGCGACAAGCTGGTGACCGAGGGCGGCCTGGTCTATGCCGAATCGGGTCTGCCACTGCTTGCCGAGGACGGCAGCGCTCCCGACTGGCTGGCAAACTGGGAGGTGGTGCGGCAGGACAAGGCCGGCATGGTGCACTTCCACCTGTTGCGGCGCCGGGCGGGATAGGTCCACGGCGGGTCCCGGCGGTGAAGACAGCACGTGTTTCAGGCATAATGCGCGTCTGATTCGTGCAAAAAACGAGGGACGCAAATGGTTGTAGCCGTTTATCCGGGAACGTTCGATCCGCTGACCCGTGGTCACGAAGACCTCGTGCGCCGCGCGTCGGGCCTGTTCGACACACTGGTGGTCGGCGTTGCCGACAGCAAGAACAAGCATCCCTTCTTTACCGTCGAGGAACGCCTGGAAATCGCCAACGAGGTGCTGGGCCATTATCCGAACGTGAAGGTAGAGAGCTTTTCCGGCCTGCTGAAGGATTTCGTGCGCCAGCACGACGCCCGCGTGATCGTGCGCGGCCTGCGGGCCGTGTCCGATTTCGAATACGAATTTCAAATGGCGGGCATGAACCGCTACCTGCTGCCCGACGTCGAGACGCTGTTCCTGACGCCGTCGGACCAGTATCAATTCATCTCGGGCACGATCGTGCGCGAGATCGCCCAGCTGGGCGGCGACGTGTCGAAGTTCGTCTTCCCCTCCGTCGACCGCTGGCTACGCAGGAAAATTGCGGCACAAGACGCCGCCTAGAGGTTTGCCATGGCATTGATGATCACTGACGACTGTATCAATTGCGACGTTTGCGAGCCCGAGTGCCCGAACGAGGCGATCTACATGGGCGCGGAAATTTACGAAATCGACCCCGACAAGTGCACCGAATGCGTGGGCCACTTTTCGGAACCGCAATGCCAGCAGGTGTGCCCGGTGGCGTGCATTCCGTTCAACCCGGAATGGCGCGAATCGGAAGACCAGCTGCGCGCGAAATACGAGCGCCTGGAAGCGGCCAAGGCTGCCTGAATGGCGGCTTTGCCATAAAAGCATGATCGTGCTCGAACCGGGCAGGGCGGTGGTATAGTGCAACGGCACTTCCACAATATCCTTCCGGAGACACGATGAATCCTACCCGCAGACTAGTGATCCACGGCGCCTGCGCGCTGCTGCTTGCCGCCGCGCTGCCGGCCATGCCAGTCTTTGCCGCCACCGACGTGGCCGGCGTGAAGTTCGACGACACGGCCACCGTGCAGGGCCAGGCCCTGAAGCTGAACGGTGCCGGCCTGCGCACCAAGGTGATCTTCAAGGTCTATGCACTGGGCCTGTACCTGCCGGAAAAGAAAACGTCCGCCGCCGACATCCAGGCCGCGCAAGGCGCGCGCCGTATCCAGATCGTCAGCCTGCGCGACCTTTCGTCGCAGGACTTCGGCGACGCGTTCATGAAAGGCCTGAACGCGAACACGGACGCCGCCGAACGCACGCGCCTGCTGCCACAAACAAAGACGTTCGGCGAAATGTTCGCCACCATCCCCGGCCTGAAGAAGGGCGACGTGCTGCTGGTGGACTGGATTCCCGGTACCGGCACCGTATGCACGCTGAACGGTAAAAAAATCGGCGAAACCGTGCCGGATGTGGCGTTCTACAACGCGATCCTGCGCATCTGGATCGGCAGCGAACCGGCCGACTCGGACCTGAAGCCAAAGCTGCTGGGAAGCTAAAAAGCAACAGGATTGTTATTTGTGAAATTTTATTGGTTTCCAGAAAAGATAAGTTGATATCATTCATGCTTTTCTTTCTGGAAATGCCATGGCTGACGACTACACCGAGAATTCCTCTACAAGCGGCACACTTGCACCAGGAGGTCAAACAAGGGGTGTAATCGAAGCAGCCTACGACAATGACTGGTTCAGGATTGCGTTGACAGCTGGGAGGTTCTACACATTCGAGCTGGCCGCGCCAGGATTGCAGGGTTATCAGTGGTTATCTTTCCATGACAGCCAAGGCGGCTACATCGCCACTAGCAACTCCGGTTCCAATGGCGTGGTCAAATACACGGTGAAAGCGCTCGACACCGGTAATTTCTACATTGCCGTCCATGACCAGAGTTACACGTCCGGTTTCACCGCACTGTCGTACACATTGAAAGCCAGTGCCGCTGTAATCGACGACATTGGCGATACACGTGCCACGGCGAAGCAGTTGGTCCTCGGACAGAAAACTTCCGCCGTGCTCGAAGCAAGCAGCGACATCGATTATTTCAAGTTTTCCGCCCAGGCAGGCATTACCTATACCATCACGCCCACGTGGAATCCCGGTGGTGGGACCAGTCTTGCCGGCAATATACGCGTGGAAGACACGGACGGTACCTATATCAGCATGTACCCCACCAGTGCAGCTTCGTTTACGGCGACCCGTACCGGCGATTACTACTTCTCTAGCAGCAACTGGTACGGTCCGGTCACCAACTACGACGTCACCGTCAGCAAGACAGTCGATGATCATGCCGCCAATACTGCCGGCGCCGGCCAGCTGACAATCGGTGCAGCCGCCACGTCCGGCAACCTGGAAGTGCAGGGTGACCGCGACTGGTATGGCGTGCAGCTGAACGCCGGTACCACTTACTGGCTCACCATGGGGTCCGGCGCTGCAAGCCCTGCCTACTATGGCAGTGGGGCTGTGCTGAAGCTGCTCACCGCGGATGGCACCGTGGTCGCAACGTCCTCGGGCTATACCTACATTGATTCGGCTACCTCGATGCTGTTGCAATATGTCCCCACGGCGGCGGGCAAATACTACCTGGAGATATCCGATACGTATTCCGGTACCGGCAAATACCAGGTACGCGCAGTAGTAGGCGAAAAGGACGATTACGGTAATACGCAGGCCACTGCCGCCGCCATCAGTGCCGGCAATGCAGTCCAGGGCAAGCTGGCGATTCCACAGGATAGCGACGTGTTCAAGCTGTCCATGATCGCAGGCAAAACATACCTGGTGGCACTGGCGGAACAGGGTCCTGCGACAGGTGTCGTGCTTTCGCTGAACGGTCAGGAGGCGATTTATTCCGGCACTACCACGCTGGCCAGCTACGGCAAGGCGGGCCTTGCGGCCTACCAGGTGCTGACGGCCGGATCGACGGGCGACTATTACTTTACGGTCAATAACTACTATTCTCGTGGCACCGCCAGCTATACGCTCCTGGTCACCGACGCGCAGGTGGATGACTATACAGCGGACAAGAGCACCAAGGGTGTATTGACCGTCGGCAGCAAGGCAACCGGGGTACTCGACTACCTGGGCGACACCGATATGTTCAAGGTTACCCTGCAATATGGTGCCAAGTATGCATTCCAGCTGCGCGGTGCCGGCAGTGGCGAAGGTTCGCTGGCGTTGGACAATGCCCAGTTGCAGATCACCTCACCGGACCAGTACGGGTCTGGTTATCTCACGGACCGCAGGGATGGCACATACACGTTTACTTCCACCACCGGGGGAGACTATTACATTTCCGTGGGTCCAAAAATCTCCTATGGCAGCACTGCCGCCGACATTTCCGGCAGCTATGCGTTGCACGCCGTGGCGCTGAGCGGCGATACGGCAGGGCCGGCACTGGTATCACACACGCCCGCATCGAACGTTGCCCCGCTCGACAACCTCACGCTGCGCTTCGATGAAGCCATCATGCGCAATTCCAGCAGCGATGAACTGATCACCCTTCGCGATAGCGTTGGCGTGAGGCTGGAAACCTACTACCGTGACGACAGCCGCGTGACCATCTCGGGCGACACATTGACCATCAATCCAACGATGCAACTCAAGCCGGGTAGCCAGTACCTGCTGAGCGTGCCTGCGGGCGGCGTCACCGACCTGGCTGGAAACAAGATGGCGGGCAATGTCTTGCTGTCGATCGAAACCTTGCATACCGTGGCCACTGGCGGCAATGGCAACGATTATCTGCGCGGTCTCGGTATCGGTGACAAGCTGTCTGGCGGAAACGGCGTGGATACCGTGATCTACGGCTACGATCGCAACTACTACGACGTGAGCCGCACCAGCACGGGAGCAACTGTCAGCGAGAAATACAACTCGTCA
>DASVVD010000070.1:0-2641 GCA_036386715.1 Pseudoduganella sp. | reverse complement strand
GCAGGCGCGCCGTTCGTGGCGCCCGACGGCAAGGCGCCACCGGTGCCGCCGCCGCCGGCCGAACCGTATGTGACGGATGAAAACGCCACCGATGCCGTGGTCATCGAAGCCCCGGTCACCGATGCAGCGGCCGATGCAGTGGCCGATGTGGCGGTCGATGCCGGGGAGGCTGGCGCCGATGCGGACGCCGCACCGGCGGCAGCATCCGCGCAAGCCGGCGACGGCATGCGCTACGTCGGCGAGCTGGCCGTGCCGGCGCCGCTGTTCGACATCTACTTGGCGGAAGCCACCGCGCTGGCGCAGGCGCTGGCGCGCGATTTCGCCACATGGCGCGGCCGCGCCGAGCTGGATCCGGAGGCGCTGCACCTGGCGCACACGCTGGCGGGCACGTCCGGCACGGTCGGCTTCACGGCGCTGCGCGACCTGGCATTGGCGCTCGAAGCCACGTTGCAGGCCGCGCCGGCTACGCTGCACGATCCGGCCCACCACGACCTGTTCCACCTGGTCATGGAGCGCGCTGCCGGCATGCTGGCCAGCTTCGCGGCCGGCGACCTGCCGCCCGGGCAGCCGGAGCTGGTCGCGGCGCTGGCGCGCCTGGAGGAGGAAATGACCCGCGCGCATGCCGCCGGCCCGGGCGCGGCGGCACCGGAAGAGGTGCCTGAAGCGGCAGACGAAGCGGCAGACGAAGCGGCGGACCAGGCGCCTGCAGCAGATGAACAGGCGCCCGGGGCACATGAAGAAGCGCCTGCCGCGGTGGAGGATGCACTGGCGGCCCGCCTCGACGCGCTGTTCAGCGATACCTATCATGCGCTGGTGGGTGCGCCGGCGCTGCCGGCAGCGGTGCCTGCGGCAGCGCAGGAGATAACGGCAGCCCCTGAAGCGGCGCCTGCCGCTTCCCTGGATACGCTGGCGGACCGTCTCGACATGCTGTTCAGCGATACCTATCATGCGCTGCTCGCCGAACCGCCATCGCTGCCGGAGGGCGCTGCGCCGCCGCCGGCGCGGCCACCGCTGGCCACGCAGGCCGACTCGATCGACGACCTGTTCGACGCCGCGTTCGAGGATGCATTCGCGGAGCCGGTGCCGGCGCCGGCGCAGGCCACCGTGCCGCCACCGGAAGCCGACGTGCCAGTCCTGGCCGAAGCCGGCGCAGGGGAAACCGGCGATACGCCGGATGTGCAGGTCATGCCGCTGCCGGAGACCGGGCCCACGGCGGGGCAGGAGCCGGATGGGCCGGCCGTGGCCGATGAGCTCGACCCCGACCTGCTGCCCGTGTTCCTGGAGGAAGGCGCCGACCTGTTGCCGCAGGTCGGCGCCGCCCTGCGCGCCTGGCAGCATGCCCCGGCCGACACTGCGCAGCCGGCCATGCTGCAGCGCGTGCTGCATACCCTGAAGGGCAGCGCCCGGATGGCCGGCGCCATGCGCCTGGGCCAGCACGCGCACGAGATGGAAACCCATGTCGAAGGCATGGGCGATCCGGCGCCCGCCGCGTTCGAAGACCTGCTGGCCCATTACGACCATGCGCTGCTGCTGTTCGAGCAGTTGCAGCGCCCGCCGGCCACGGCGGCTGCGGTGCCCACCGCGGCGGCTGCCGGGATTGCGGCAGTGGCAGCGGCCGACACCGAAGCGACGGCCAGCCAGGCGCCGCTGGTGCGCGTGCGCGCCGATATCCTGGACCGGCTCGTCAACCAGGCCGGCGAGGTGGCGATCGCACGCTCGCGCCTGGAAAACGAAGTGGGCGCGCTGCGCAGCGCGCTGGCCGACGCCGAGGACAATCTCGGCAGGCTGCGCCAGCAGCTGCGCGAAGTGGAGATGCAGGCCGAGTCGCGCATCGCTTCCCGGGCCAGCCTGCCCGCCGCCGGCGAACGGGACTTCGATCCGCTGGAGTTCGACCGCTATACCCGGCTGCAGGAACTGACGCGGATGATGGCCGAGAGCGTTGACGACATGGCGTCGTTCCACGCCGGGCTGCTGCAGTCGGTGCACCGCGCCGGCGACGACCTGGCGCAGCAGGCGCGGCTCACGCGCGAGCTACAGCGCGACCTGCTGCGGGTGCGCATGGTGCCGTTCGCCAGCATCGCCGAGCGGTTGTACCGCGTGGCGCGGCAGGGCGCCAAGGAACTGGACAAGCGCGTCAACCTCGATATCCGCGGCGGTTCCGTCGAAATGGACAGGAGCGTGCTGGAACGCATGGCCGGGCCGTTCGAACACCTGCTGCGCAATGCGATCGTGCACGGCATCGAGCCGCGCGCGGCACGCACCGTCGCCGGCAAACCCGAGACGGGCGAAGTGGTGGTGGAGGCCAGCCAGCAGGGCAACGAGATCGTGCTGCAGTTCGCCGACGATGGCGCCGGGCTGGACCTGGATCGCATCCGCGCCAGGGCCCGCGAACGCGGCATGCTGAACGATGGCCACGCCGCCGGGACCGCGGATGCGGACGTGGCCAACCTGATCTTCGAACCCGGCTTTTCCACCGCCGATGCGCTGACCGAACTGGCCGGCCGCGGCGTCGGCATGGACATTGTCCGGTCCGAGGCAACCGCCCTGGGCGGACGCGTATCGATCGTGACCGAGACCGGCAAGGGTGCGCGCTTTACCATCAACCTGCCGTTGACGCTGTCGGTGACGCAGGTGGTGCTGA
>DASVVD010000069.1:0-2660 GCA_036386715.1 Pseudoduganella sp. | reverse complement strand
GGCACGTGCATCGCGAATCCTGCCGAGGTCAGCAGCGGCCGCCAGTAATCGCTGTTGCGGTCCAGTTCAAAGTACGTGTAGCCGGCATGGAACGGCAGCTGGCGCGGCGCCACCGGCAGCGCACGCAGCCCGATGCCGGGCAGCTGCAGGTTGACCAGGTCGCGGATCTTCTCGACCGAGCCGATCTTCACCATGGCCGGGAAGCCGCTGCGCACCGCTTCCGGGGGCACCTGGGCATTCACCGCCAGCACGAAAGTGGCCGTGCGCAGCAGCTCGGGATCGGGCACCACGGCCACGCGCAGGCCGAACTGGCGCTCCTCCAGTTTCAATGCCACGGCGTGCGGGTCGATCACCTGGGACAGGGCGGCGCGCACGTCGTCCATCAGCGGCTGGAAGCTTTCCGCCAGCCGGTCGTGCCGGTAGACCGGATAGCCGGTCGCCAGCTTGTCGGGCCGGCAGAAGGTGGCCAGGTCGCCGGCCAGCCGGGCCACCTCGGCATAGAGGGCCTCGGGATGCAGCCCGGTCATGCCAGCCAGGTGCGTGAACACAGGCAGGCTGCGGTTCAGCAGCTGGAGCATGAGGAAGTCGGCGATCTCGGCGGCGCCGCCCACGCCGGGCTGGCTCAGGCGCCCTGCCAGCGCCTGGGCGCGCTGCCCCAGCAGGCCCACCAGCTCGTCCGCAAAGGCGCCCAGCCGCGGCGCCGCACGGAAATCCAGGCATGGCGGGCAATAGGCGGCATCGAGCACCACGCGATGGTCCGGCCGCCGTTCGACGACGCGCACCACGCCCAGCACGGTGCACGCGTTGGCCACGTCGCGTGCCAGCGCCAGCCGCAAACGCAGGCTGCCGACCTGCATCAGCGCTGCATTGTCGAGCCCGTTGCTGTCCATCGCTTCGTATTCGATGGTGCGATAGCGGGCAAAACTCCCGGCATCCGGTCCGTCGCCGGTCTCGGCGATGCCGGGCCGGCGCAGCGGCAGCGCCAGCACCACGAGCACATCGCGGGCATCGTCGGGGATCTCCAGCGGCACGGGCAAGGCGTCGTCCTGCGGCAGCACCAGCGTGGTACCGTCCGGCAGCACGGCGGTACAGGACAACAGCGCCAGCTTGCCCTGTGCCAGCAACCCCTCGTCGATGACGAGCGAAGAGAAACCCCACGGATAGGCACGCACGCCGGCAACGCGCGCCTCGAGCACGCTGTGCAGGTAACGGTCGTGCTGCTGCAGGTGCTGCGGCTGCAGCAGCATGCCTTCCGACCAGACCACTTTACGGTTCCAGGACATCATGCTCCACAAGGTTCAAGTTGGTTTCGGCAGCCGGCCCGGTGGCCAGTCAGTCAGAATCAGTCAGTCGGTCAGTCGGTCAGTCGGTCAGTCGCTCAGTCGGTCAGCCGATTAGTACGGCAATCATGGCGGCCCGTCCGAATGGCCGGCATCGCGCAGGCGCCGCACCTGTTCTTCATACGCCAGCGCGAACGCCTCGCCGAACAGGCGCTGGAAATCCGCGTCCGCCTCGACGGCCAGCTGGCCGTACAGTTGCACCAGCTGGTCCCACATCCTGGTCTTGCGGCTTGCCGTGAACATTTTTTCCAGCAGGCCCGGTTCATGCAGCCGCTCCTCGATCGCGGCCGGGTCGAAGCGGCGCAGCACGCCGGCCAGCGCGGCGCGCGTGCCCGCCATGACCGCCAGTTCATGCGCCCGCAGGTCGACGAAGGCGCCGGCGAAGGCGCGCTCGGGCGGCAGGTAGCCCGGCAATGGCCCCTGCAGCATATGCGTCAACGCGGTGGCGGCATCGGGGAAGAACTTCAGCGGGTTATTGGCCTGCGGCGCGATCATCGTCATTTCGACCCGGCTCTCGCGCTTCGTCAGCGTGCGGGCCATCAGTACCCCGATGGTGCCGGCGGTTGCTTCGCGCAGCATGGCACCGGCCAGTTCGGCCAGTTCCTCCGCGCCGCGCCGGCTGTGCAGGTCCGGCAAGCCCAGGCCGCGCAGCAGCGCCTGCAGAACGCGGCTGTCGTCGGCCGCCGCCGGCATCGCGGCAGGCACCGCCGCCGCGGCCGCGGCTGGCGGCAGGACGGGCGGCAGGACCGGCGGTGAAACGGCCGGTGGATCGGGCTGCAAGGCGGGCCGCAGGATGGTGCGCATGGCAGGCTCCGTGTCCGGCTCCACGCCTTGCGGGCTGGCCGGGTGCGGGACTGCCGGCGAGGCGGCCAACGGTACGGATTCCGGTGCCGGCCGCGGCAAAGGTCCGGGTGCGGGTTGCGGTACCGGAGGAAACAGCGGCGAGGAGCCTGCCGGCCGCAGTGCGGCCGGTGCCGGGCGTGCCAGCAGGTCGGCGAGCGGATCGTAGTCGTGCGGAATCGCCGGCGCCGGCATGGCGGCCGGGCCCGGCATGACGAACGCGGCCTGTTCCGGCGGCGCGTGATCGCTCACCGCGCCGCGGTAGGCAGCGCCGGCAGACGGCGCGGCCGGTGGCGCCAGGTTCAGGCCGAGCGGATCGGCGCCGGGATCGAACGACGCGGCGAACGGCCCGCCCACGTTGACGATGCTGGCTGCCGCCAGCGAATCGCCGGCCTGGTCGAACGGCGCGGCCGCCGCAGGCGCTGGGACGGGGACCGCGTGCCCGGCCACCGGCGGCAGCCACAACGGCTCCTGCGACTG
>DASVVD010000068.1:0-9307 GCA_036386715.1 Pseudoduganella sp. | reverse complement strand
CGATGTTTCCCCCGAAGACCTGCACGGCGACGATGCCGCGCCCGCGAACCCGCTGGCGCCGATCGAACTGCAGCTGACGCCCGAAGCCTGCGGCGAGCGCCTGGACAAGGTGATCGCCAAGCTGGTGCCGCAATTCTCGCGCGGCCGCATGCAAAGCTGGATCGAGGACGGCTTCGTCACCGTGGACGGCAAGCCGGCCAAGGTGCGCGCCACCGTATATGGCGACGAGAAGATCGTCGTGCTGCCGCAGGCCGCGCCGGAGGATGTGGCGTTCGCGCCGGAACAGATCGACGTGGACGTGGTGTACGAAGATGCCCACCTCATCGTCATCAACAAGCCGGCCGGCCTGGTGGTGCACCCGGGCGCGGGCAACTGGTCCGGCACGCTGCTCAACGGCCTGCTGTACCGCTGGCCACAGCTGGGCGGCGTGCCGCGTGCCGGCATCGTGCACCGGCTGGACAAGGATACCAGTGGCCTGATGGTCATCGGCAAGGACCTGCCGACGCAGACCGACCTGGTGCGCCAGCTGCAGGCGCGCAGCGTGAAGCGCGAATACTGGGCGCTGGCCTGGGGCACGCCGCGCCTGTCCGGCACGATCGATGCGCCGATGGGCCGCCACCCGCGCGAGCGCGTGAAGATGGCCGTGTCCACCGGGCTCGGTGCCAAGCCGGCGATCACCCACTATGAACGCCTGCTCTCCGGCGAACTGGAGCGGCGCCCCGTGAGCCTGGTGCAGTGCCGCCTCGAAACCGGCCGCACGCACCAGATCCGCGTGCACATGGCGCACCTCGGCTTCCCGCTGGTCGGCGACTATGTGTATGGCAAGCCGCACCTGAACGGCGCGTTCCACCGCCAGGCACTGCAGGCACGCCGCCTGGGCCTGGTGCACCCTGCCACGGGCGAACACTGCGAATGGGAAATCCCGCTGGCCGACGACTTCCGCGCGCTGCTCGAGCAATGCGGTATCGACGAGGCTGCACTGCAGCAGGCTGCCGCACCGGCATCGGACGACGAGTACGACGGCTACGACGACGAATGAACCCATCCAGCGTACCAGGTGACGCCACCGCGAAAGGTGCCGGCGGCACCGGCGGCACCGGCGGAACCCAATGGCTGCTGCCCGACTGGCCGGACCTGCCGGACAGCGTTGGCGTGCTGTGCACCACGCGGCGCGGCGGCGTGAGCCCGGCACCGTATGACGACGGGCAGGGCAAGGGGGGGCTGAACCTGGGCACGCACGTGGGCGACGCCGCCAAGTGTGTCGAGCGCAACCGGGATATCCTGCGCGCCGAGCTGCCGGCCGAGCCGGTGTGGCTGGCGCAGGTGCATGGCACCCGCGTATTCGACGCCGGCACCGCGCATGGCGATGCGCCGCCGCCCATCGCCGATGCCGCTTTTACCCGCGATCGCGGCGTGGTGTGCGCGGTCCTGACGGCCGATTGCCTGCCCGTGCTGCTGTGCGATATCGAGGGCCGGGTGGTGGCCGCGGTGCATGCCGGCTGGCGCGGCCTGGCCGATGGCGTGCTGGAATGCACGGTGGAATCGATGCGCGAGGCCGGCGCCGGCGAGCTGATGGCCTGGCTGGGCGCGGCGATCGGCCCGAACCGCTTCGAAGTGGGGCAGGATGTGCTCGACGCCTTCCTGCGCCGCCCCGGTGCGGACGAGGCGCTGGTGCGCAGCGCTTTCGCGCCTCATGGATTACGGCCGGGGAAATACTTCGCCGACCTGTACGCGCTGGCCCGGCTGGCGCTGGGCGCGGTCGGCGTGCGGCGGGTGTGGGGCGGCGATTTCTGTACCGTCTCGAATTCCGGCCGCTTTTATTCCTACCGGCGCGACGGCGTCACCGGACGGCAGGCCAGCCTGATCTGGCTGAAGTAATTGCCGCGCCGCGGGCCTGGCCGGCTCAGTCTGGTGCGGCAGGTCCGGAAGCCTCGCCATCGGCGCGCTCCCGCTCCAGCGCGCGCAGACGCCTGGCCCGGCGCCCCTTGCCGCCGGTCACATAGAGTAAAATCCCCAAAGGAAAAAGGCAATACAGCAGGAAAGTCATGACGCCTGCGACGACCGTCGGCTCGGTCAGCGCCATCAGCAGCACGACGTAGATCCAGGCAAGAGCAATGATCAGCATGAGTAGTTTCGATTGGAATCACCAACAATTCTCAATGGAATATACATGAATATGCCCGACGCACAGACACTGGCCAGCTGGATGCAGTCGCCCCAGTGGAAAGCCTGGATGCCCAACCCGGACGCTTTTGCGGGTGTCCCCCTGCCGGGGGCCGCGCTGCTGCGCGAAGCCGGCGCCACCGTCAAGCCCGAAGTGCTGGAAGTGCTGAAGAACGACTACATGGCCGAATTCGGCGCATTGTGGCAGCAGTTCCTGGAAGGCAAGACGCCACAGATCAAGGACCGCCGCTTTGCCGCCCCTGCCTGGACCGGCAATCCCGTGACCGCCTTCAGCGCGGCGGCGTATTTGCTGAACGGAAAGTTCCTGATGGCGATGGCGGATGCGATCGACGCATCGACCCAGCAAAAGCAGAAAATCCGCTTTGCCATCCAGCAGGTCGTCGATGCGATGTCGCCGGCGAACTACCTGGCCACCAATCCGGAGGCGCAGCAGGTACTGCTGGAATCGAAAGGCGAAAGCCTGACCCGCGGCCTGAAGAACATGCTGGCCGACATGCAGAAGGGCCACATTTCCCAATCCGACGACAAGGCGTTCGAGGTAGGCCGCAACCTGGCGACGACGGCCGGCGAAATCGTGCTGGAAACCCCGCTGTTCCAGCTGATCCAGTACAAGCCGCTCACGGAGACCGTGCACCAGCGGCCGCTGCTGATGGTGCCGCCTTGCATCAACAAGTACTATATCCTGGACCTGCAGCCGGCCAGCTCGCTGGTGCGCTATGCGGTCGAGCAGGGCAATACCGTGTTCCTGGTTTCGTGGCGCAACCCGGATGCCTCGCTGGCGAAGACATCGTGGGACGACTACACCGAGCAGGGCGTGATCCGGGCGATCCGGGCGGTGCAGGACATCACCGGCGAGGAAACCCTGAACACGTTGGGCTTCTGCGTGGGCGGCACGCTGCTGTCGACGGCGCTGGCGGTGCTGGCGGCGCGCGGCGAGCAGCCGGCGGCCAGCCTGACGCTGCTGACGACGTTCCTGGACTTTTCCGATACCGGCGTGCTGAGCGTGTTCATCGACGAACAGCAGGTGCAATCGCGCGAGCGTGCGCTGGCGCGGGGCGGCCTGATGGCGGGCCGCGACCTGGCCAGCACCTTCTCGAGCCTGCGGCCGAACGACCTGGTATGGAACTACGTGCAGGCCAACTACCTGAAGGGCAACGATCCCGCCGCGTTCGATTTGCTGTACTGGAACGCCGATTCCACCAACCTGCCGGGCCCCATGTTCTGCTGGTACCTGCGCAACACCTACCTGGAAAACCGCCTGAAGGACCCGGGCAGCCTGACGGTGGCCGGCGAGAAGATCGACCTGACGTCGATTGCCGCGCCCGCCTTCATCTATGGCTCGCGCGAGGATCACATCGTGCCATGGACGTCCGCCTATGGCTCGATGAACATCCTGAACCCGGCCGAGCGCGAGGCGAACCGTTTCGTGCTGGGCGCCTCCGGGCATATCGCCGGCGTGATCAATCCGCCGTCGAAGAACAAGCGCAGCTACTGGGTCAACGAGGCGCAGCCGGAAAATCCGGAGCAGTGGATGGCCGATGCCGTCGAGCATCCCGGCAGCTGGTGGCCACTGTGGGCCGACTTCCTTGCCGAACACGGCGGTGACGACGTGCCAGCGCGCGCAACGCTCGGCAGCGATGACTACCAGCCCGTCGAGGCGGCGCCAGGCCGTTACGTGAAGGAAAAAGCCGAGTAAGGATTGAACCAGGCGCTGAAACGATGTGTTTTTGTCCAGCGCTTATTTTAGTTGCGTTGCAATAAGCGCTGTTTCAATGCATCTTCAACCCTGTTTCGTGCCGATTTCATATGATAGCGGGTACATCCGGCTAAAATTTCACTCTATAATAGGGTGAGCAGGGCTAGTGAAAGCGAACTCTACGTTCGCTTTTTTTTCGCGGCCTTTTTTTAAGCAGCCGGTTTTGCGCTGCGGCGCAATATGACCAAATATCGGAACTTGTGATGAGTAGTGTAAAGAAATCCGCCGAACGCCTGATCAAGAAGTATCCCAACCGCCGTCTCTACGATACGCAGACCAGTTCCTACATCACGCTGACCGACGTGAAACAGCTCGTGCTGGCCACCGAGACGTTCACCGTGGTGGATGCCAAGTCGAACGAGGACCTGACCCGCAGCATCCTGCTGCAGATCATCCTCGAGGAAGAAGCCAGCGGCGTGCCGATGTTCACGACCGACGTGCTGGCGCAGATCATCCGCTACTACGGCCATGCCATGCAGGGCATGATGGGCAGTTACCTGGAAAAGAACGTGCAGGCGTTCACCGACATCCAGCGCCGCCTGACCACGAGTTCGAGCAATTACGACGGCAAGACTTTCAGCCCCGAGATGTGGACCCAGTTCATGAATGTGCAGGCGCCGATCATGCAGGGCATGATGAACAACTACCTCGACCAGAGCAAGAGCCTGTTCGTGCAGATGCAGGAGCAGATGCAGAACCAGAGCAAGAACCTGTTCGGCACGTTCCCGTTCGTGGTGCCGCCGATCACGACGCCGACCGACAAGAAGTAATTTTCACGGGATCCTGGCGCCCGGCGCCAGGTCCCGGCACATCCTCCTCATCCCCCTGGCTTTCCGGTAAATTGGATTGACGCGTCTTTTGCCGCACTGATAGTATGCGCAACATGAAGTGGAATCGATTCCACACGCGCGAACGTGCGATGCCATGCACCGGAACACGGTCGTCCGCTGGATCGTTGCCGACGATCGCCGGCAAACTCTTCCACTTGCGAAGGGTGTTTCACTTATCATAAGCACATACCAATAAGGCACCTCAGGTGCCGCGGAGACAGGATGAACAAGGCTACGACAGGCGCGGCGGCCGGGGCGGCGCTGGCGCTGGCGCTGGCAGGGGTGCCGGGACCGCCCGCGTGGGCCGCGGCACCCGTGCCCGCGCCCGTGCCGCCGCTGAAAGCGACCGTGTCGCACTGGTGGACTTCGGGTGGCGAGTCGGCCGCGATCCGCCAGTTCGCCGACGCGTTCACGCGGGCCGGCGGCCAGTGGATCGACCAGGCCGTGGCGGGAGCCGACCAGTCGCGCGCCTCGACGATCAACCGGATCGTCGGCGGCAACGCTCCCGTGGCCGCGCAGTTCAACACGTCCCGGCAGTTCCGCGACATCGTCGACCAGGGCCTGCTCAACAACCTCGACGACGTGGCCGCGCGCGGCAACTGGGACAGGATCCTGCCCCGCACGATCATCGATGCCATCAAGATCAACGGTCATTACTACGCCGCGCCGGTCGATATCCACATGCCGGCCTGGTTTTTCTATTCGAAGGCGGCCTACGCCAGGGCCGGCATCGGTTCCGAGCCGGCCACCTTCGACGAGTTCATGGCGCACCTCGACCGGTTGAAACGGGCCGGCCTGATACCGCTCGCATTCGGCGGCCAGGTGTGGCAGGAGAAAATCCTGTTCGATGCCGTGTTCGCGCTGGTGGGTGGGCCGGAGCTGTACCTGCGCGTCTACCGCGACCGCGACCTGAAAGCCGTGCAGTCGCCGGCGTTTCGCGACGTGCTCGTCAAATTCAGGCGCCTGCGGGCCTACACCGACCCCGGCGCGCCGGGCCGCAACTGGAATGACGCGACGGCGCTGGTGGTCTCCGGCCGGGCCGGCGTGCAGATCATGGGCGACTGGGCCAAGGGCGAATTCACGTCGGCAGGGCAGGTGGCGGGACGGGAGTTCGGCTGCTTCCCCGGCTTCGGGCCAAGGGCGCCGTATATCGTTGCCGGCGACGCGTTCGTGTTCCCCAGGACCGGCAAGCCGCACGTGGTGAAGGCCCAGCACTTGCTGGCCACCGTGATGACGGCGCCCGGCCCCCAGGCCGAATTCAGCGCGCGCAAGGGCTCGATCCCGATCCGGCCCGACGTGGACCTGGCCAAGCTCGACCTGTGCGCCCGGATGGGGATCGCGATCATGGCGGACAAGTCGCGGCAGCTGCCCAACACCGAGATGCTGCTCGACCCGGACCTGAACGGGGCGCTGCAGGATGTGCTCACGAACTACTGGAACCGCACCGAGACGCCGGAACAGGCGCAGGCGGCGTTCGCGCAGGCGATGAAGGACAACACGTGGTAGCCATGCGCAGGGCGCCGGGACGTGCCCCCGCCCGACTGGCTGCCTGCCTTGCATTGCTGCCGATGGCGCTCACCGCGCTGGGCGCCTACGTGCTGACGATCCTGTGGACCGCGCGCGTGTCGCTGTCGTCCGCGCGGATCTTCCCGACCGGCGACTTCGTCGGCCTGGGCCAGTATGCGCGCCTGTTCCGCAATGCGCGCTGGCTGCTGTCGCTGGAGAACCTGGCCGTCTACGGGCTGCTGTTCATCGCCGCGTGCCTCGTGCTCGGCTTCCTGCTGGCGGTATTCATCGACCAGCAGGTGGCCGGCGAGGGCGCGCTGCGCACGGTATTCCTGTATCCCTACGCGATGTCGTTCGTCGCCACCGGCCTGGTATGGCAATGGATCCTCAATCCCGAACTGGGCATCCAGGGCGTGGCGCGGCGGCTCGGCTTCGACGGTTTCACGTTCGACTGGATCGTGCGCCAGGACGCCGTGCTGTACACGGTCGTCATCGCCACCGTGTGGCAGGCCTCGGGGCTGGTGATGGCGCTGCTGCTGTCCGGCCTGCGCGGCATCGACGGCGAGCTGTGGAAGGCCGCGCGCATCGACGGCATCCCGAAGTGGCGCGTCTACCTGTCGATCGTGCTGCCGATGCTGTGGCCGTCGCTGTCGACCGCGGTCATCCTGCTGTTCGTGATGGTCGTGAAACTGTTCGACGCGGTGGTGGCGATGACGCAGGGCGGCCCCGGCACCGCCAGCGAAGTGCCGGCCAAGTTCATCATGGATTACCTGTTCGGCCGCGCCAACGTCGGCCTGGCATCGGCCGCATCGATCGTGCTGCTGCTGACCGTGCTGGCGATCGTGGCGCCGCTGTACTACGCGCGCAGCAGGGCACTGCAGCGGAGCCGTGCATGAAGCGCGACTGCAACCTGGCGGTGCAGGCGCTGTCCGCCGGCGTGCGCCCGCGCAGGCCGCTGCTGGCGCCGGGGCGACTCGGCATCTACGCCTTCCTGCTGACGGCGGCGCTGTTCTTCCTGGTGCCGCTGTACGTGATGCTGGTCACGTCGGTCAAGCCGATGGCGGAAATCCGGCTCGGCGGCATCTTCTCGCTGCCGCTGGCGCCAACGCTGGAACCCTGGCGCACCGCGTGGCAGGCCGCCTGCACCGGGCTCGAATGCGAAGGCATCCGGGGCGGCTTCTGGAACTCCGTGAAAATCACCGTGCCGAGCGTGCTGCTGTCGATTTCCCTCGGCGCGGTGAACGGCTATGCGCTGTCGTTCTGGCGCCCGCGCGGCGCCAACCTGCTGTTCGCGGTGCTGATGGCCGGCGCCTTCATCCCGGGCCAGGTGCTGCTGTATCCGCTGGTGCGGGCGCTGGCGTCGGTCGAGCTGTACAGCTCCCTGCCGGGCATCGTCATCGTGCACGTGGTCTTCGGCATGCCGATGATGACGCTGCTGTTCCGCAATTACTATGCGGCCTTGCCGCAGGAACTGTTCAAGGCCGCGCGCATCGATGGCGGCGGCTTCTGGCGCATCTTTTTTTCGTTGATGCTGCCGATGTCGGTGCCGGTGATCGTGGTGGCCGCGATCATGCAGGTGACGAACATCTGGAACGATTTCCTGCTCGGCCTGGTGTTTGCCGGCTCGGACAACCTGCCGATGACGGTCCAGCTGAACAACATCATCAACACCACCACCGGCGAGCGGCTGTACAACGTGAACATGGCGGCCACGCTGCTCACGTCGCTGGTGCCGCTCGCGCTGTACTTCTTCTCCGGCCGCTGGTTCGTGCGCGGCATCACCAACGGCGCCGTCAAAGGGTAACCAGGGATCCACACCAATGGCCAATGTCTCCATCCGCAACCTGCAGGTCCGGCTCGGCGCCAACCGGGTGATCGACTCGCTCGATCTCGATGTCGGTGCCGGCGAATTCATCGTGCTGCTGGGGCCCTCCGGCTGCGGCAAGTCGACGCTGCTGCACAGTATCGCCGGCCTCAATGACGCGGCCGGCGGCAGCATCTGCATCGGCGGGCGCGACATGACCTGGGCCGACCCGAAGGACCGCGGCATCGCGCTGGTATTCCAGTCGTATGCGCTGTACCCCACCATGAACGTGGAGGCGAACATGTCGTTCGGACTGCGCATCAGCGGCACGCCGAAAGCGGAGATCGCCCGGCGCGTGGCGCGGGCCGCCGAGATGCTGCAGCTCGGCCCGCTGTTGAAGCGCAAGCCGGGCGAACTGTCCGGCGGCCAGCGCCAGCGGGTGGCGATCGGCCGGGCGATCGTGCGCGAGGCGGACGTGTTCCTGTTCGACGAACCGCTGTCGAACCTGGACGCCAAGCTGCGCACCGAGCTGCGGCGCGAACTGAAACGCCTGCACGCCCAGCTGGGGGCAACCATGATCTACGTGACGCACGACCAGGTCGAGGCGATGACGCTGGCCGACCGCATGGCCGTCATGCAGGGCGGCGCGATCCAGCAGTTCGACACGCCGGATGCGATCTACCGCGCGCCGGAAAACCTGTTCGTGGCCACGTTCCTCGGTTCGCCAGGCATGAACCTGTTCCATGGCCGGCTCGATACCGCCGGCGGCACCTGGTTCCGCAACGAACACATCGCGCTCGACGTCTCCGGCTACCCGTTCCGCCGGCCTGCCGTGCACGGCCAGCGCGTGGTGCTCGGCGTGCGGCCGGAGGATGTCGACGTCGGCACCGCCGGGACTGTCGGCACTGTCGGAACCTACAGCGCCCCGGTCACGCTGGTCGAGGCAATGGGCGCCCACCGCGTGCTGTGGCACGATTTCCACGGCCGCGAAATCGCCGCCATCGTCCCCGACGACCGCGCCGGCGGCGCTTTCACGCTGCGCCCCGAGCGCATCTCGCTTTTCGACGAAGCCACCACGCAGCGGCTCTGAACCACAAAACCCGGGACAGACCCTGGTTTCTAGGAAATTGCTTTAAAACAGGGGACTGTCCCGGGTTGGCAGGTTCAGGTAAAATAGCAGATTGGTCCGCACATTCGTCATCAAAACATGCAATCTCAGCCACTTTC
>DASVVD010000067.1:0-14341 GCA_036386715.1 Pseudoduganella sp. | reverse complement strand
CCTGGAGTCGGCCCTCACGACAACACAATGGATTTTCATCCATCGGTAAAACTGGTGCGGCTGGCAGGAATCGAACCCACGACCCCTTGGTTCGTAGCCAAGTACTCTATCCAGCTGAGCTACAGCCGCAAAAAACTCATTATAGCAACCGGCGCAACGTCGAGCGCACGCCAGTCGTTTCCTTCTACTTCCGTCCTGCTTCCACAAGCCTTCCGGCTCACGGCAAACTATTCTGGTGCGGCTGGCAGGAATCGAACCCACGACCCCTTGGTTCGTAGCCAAGTACTCTATCCAGCTGAGCTACAGCCGCAATCAACAGCGATCAGCATTTTACAGTGTTCATTACGATTTGGAAAGCTTGATTTTTCATCTCTGATTTCTCCGCTTCCCGCCGCAAGAACTTGTCTTTTGCCGTTCCTGCGCAGCATTCGTTGCGAAGGAGGCAGGATTGTAGGGATAACTGTTCCGCTTGTCCATAGCGAAATGCATCCATCGCACGTTAAGAGCCGTAACGGGTATGGTGTAGGATGCATCATCTTTATAAACCAGATAACGGAGATTCCCGGCATGAGTGCCCCCGCCATGAACAGCTTGTCCACGCTTGACGTCGACTGGTCGCGCACCGATGTGGGCCACCCCGATGGCTGGCCGCCGACCCTGCGTGTGGCGACCGACATCATGCTCAATTCGCCGCTGCCCATGCTGGTGATGTGGGAGCGGCGGCAGGTGATGCTGCTCAATGGCGCCTATGCCGCGCTGTCCGGCCTGCCCACGCAGCCACCGGGCGGCCGGATCCCGGCGATGCAGCCTGCCGCGTGGAGCTGGAACCCTGCCGTGATCGAACGGGCATGGCAGGGCGAGTCGCAGGTCGTGCCCGGGCAGGTGCTGCAGATGTGGCGTGCCGATGGCGTGAGCGAGCAGCGCTTCGACCTGTATTACACGCCCCTGCGCGACAGTGCCGGTGCCGTGCCGGGCATCCTGTGCACGCTGGCCCCGCCAAGTGCCGCCGCCGCGCCGTCCGCGGCGCGTGCCCTGAGGATGCTGGTGGTGGAAGACAACTTGGATGCGCAATACCTGGTCTGCGAAATGCTGCGCGCGATCGGCCACGTCGTCGACGCCGAAGGCGACGGCGAAGCTGCGCTGCGGCGCCTGGAAAACACTGCCTACGATGTACTGTTCACGGACGTCAGCCTGCCCGGCATTTCCGGTGTCGAAGTGGCGCGGCGGGCCGTTGGCCGCTGGCCCCGGCTGCATGTGATCTTCGCGTCCGGCTACAGCGGCACACTGACACAGCAGCTCGACTTCCCCGCCGAAGCGATCCAGAAGCCCTACGATATCGAGCAGCTGCAAACCATGCTCGACCGCATTCCCCGCAACTGAACCGGTAGCCGCCCGTGCCCGCATCCACCTGCTCGCACCCCTGCCCGCCTGCTCAGTCAACCGTGCGTGCGAAGCATGCTGCACAGCGCTACAATCTGCAGCGGTGGCCAGGCCGGCAGCCGCACGATTTCAGCGTCCCGAACCGACAACGTCAATGATCCATTCCACCGGGGCATCCCCTTCCGAAACAGACCTGCTGCGCGCCATGCTCGAGGCCGAGGAAGAACTGCGCCGGTCGCGCAAGTGGACCAGGGACGTGCTGGAGAGCATCGGTGAAGGCGTGGCGGAGGTCGACGGCAGCTGGACCATCACCTGCATCAACGGCCGTGCCGCGGGCATGCTGGGCATCGCGGAAACGACCACCGGCGAGCTGGCCGGGCGCAACCTCTGGCAGGCGGTTCCGGCATTGTCCGGCACGCCACTCGAAACGCTGCTGCGCCGGGCAATCGATGACGGCAGTCCGGACGTTGTCGAGCTGCATCACCCCCCTTCCGGGCGCTGGCTCGAGGTGCGCACCTGCCCATCGCCACGCGGCCTGACCTGGACGTTGCAGGACATCACCGCGCGCCACGCTGCCGAAGAAGCGCTGAAAAGCAGCGAGGAACAGTTGCGTGCGCTGGCCGATTCGATTCCCCAGCTGGCCTGGATCGCCGATTTCGACGGCCGCATGACCTGGTACAACCGCCGCTGGAACGAATACACGGGGCTGACGAGCGACGAACTGCGCGGCGACGACTGGGATCAGGTCTACGATCCGGAATGCATTCCGGCCATGACCCAGCGCTGGAAACGGTCGATCGACAACGGCCAGCCTTTCGAGATGGAATTCCCGATCCGCGGCGCGGACGGTCATTACCGCTGGTTCCTGACCCGTGCCAACCCGGTGCGCGGAGCGGATGGCAGCACGGTGCGCTGGTTCGGTACCAGCACCGATGTCGACCAGGTCAAGCGCGCCCAGGAAGCACTGCGCGACGAAACGGCCGTACTGGAACTGCTCAACAGCACTGGCAATGCACTGGCCCGCCACCGCGACCTGCAACCGCTGCTGCAGGAAGTGACGGATGCCGCCACCCGCATCAGCGGCGCGCGTTTCGGGACATTCTTCTACGACGGCGCCGGCGACGGCATCGACCACCCCGCCGAGCGGGGTCATATCGACGCGTATCGGGGTGCCGCGCTGACGCCGTTCACTTTGTCGGGCCAACCCCCGCCGCTGTTCCACAACCTGACGCCGGCCGGTGCCACGGCCCTGTTCGGCGACACGCTGCGCGGCGCCGGGATCACGCGTTGTGGCGACCTGTTGCGCCACCCCGAGTGCGCTCCCACGCTGCAGCGCGAACAGGCCATGCTGCTGCGCAGCTACCTGGCGGCGCCGGTGATGTCGCGCGACGGCAGCGTCATCGGCACGCTGCTGTTCGGGCATCCCGAACCGGATATGTTCAGCGAACGCACCGAGCGGATCATCGGCGGCATTGCCGCCCAGGCCGGCGTGGCGATCGACAACGCCCGGCTCAACGAAGCGGCACGCCGGGCAGCCGAAGAGCGCATCGCCTTGCTCGACAGCGAGCGCAACGCCCGCGCCGAAGCGGAGCGCTCGAGCCAGATGAAGGATGAATTCCTCGCCACGCTGTCGCACGAACTGCGCACGCCACTGACCGCCATCCTTGGCTGGTCGCAGGTGCTGCGGCGCGGCGGCCGGGGCGAGGCCGACCTGCAAAAAGGCCTGCAGACGATCGAGCGCAATGCGCGCGCCCAGGCCCAGCTGATCGAGGACCTGCTGGACATGAGCCGCATCATGTCCGGCAAGATATTGCTGGCCATTGAAGCGGTCGCGCCGGCGGCCGTGGCCGATGCGGCGATCGAAACGGTACGCCCGGCCGCGGCGGGCAAGAACATCCGCATCGAACGCGACTTCCAGCCATGCGGCACGGTGGCCGCCGATCCGGGCCGCCTGCAGCAGGTGCTGTGGAACCTGCTGTCGAATGCGATCAAGTTCACGCCGCAGGATGGCACGGTGCGCATCGGCGTGCGCGAGGCCGGCGGCCAGGCTGAAATCGTGGTGACCGATACCGGCATCGGCATCGGCAGCGGCTTCCTCGCCCACATGTTCGAGCATTTCCGCCAGGCCGATTCGTCGACGACGCGCCGGCATGGCGGCCTGGGCCTGGGGCTGTCGATCGTGCGCCACCTGGTCGAACAGCACGGCGGCACGGTGGCGGCCAGCAGCGCCGGCGAGGGCCGCGGCGCCACCTTTACCGTGCGGCTGCCGCTGGCGGCGCGTGTGCCGGGCACCGAACGGCCGGCACGCGCCGCCTTGCCCGCGGCCGAACCAGGCGCGATTGCCGCCGGCGACCTGCGTGACCTGGGCGGCCTGCGCATCCTGGTCGTCGACGACGATTCCGATACGCGTGAACTGATCAATCGTGTGTTATCGGACTGCAATGCCGAAGTCATCGCGGCCGATGGCGCATCCGCTGCCCTGTCGCTGCTGCCGCGCTGGCAACCCGACCTGCTGCTCTCCGATATCGGCATGCCGGAAATGGATGGCTTCGAGCTGCTGGCGCAGGTACGCGCGCTCGGCCCGGAAGCGGGCGGCAACGTGCCGGTCATCGCGCTGACCGCCTTTGCCCGCTCCGAAGACCGGTTGCGCACCCTGGCGGCGGGTTTTACCGACCACATCGCCAAACCGGTAGAGCCAGCCGAACTGGTGGCCGCGGTCGCGCTCGCTGCCGCACGGCGCCGCGGCCAGCCGTCCTGATACGGTGATTTTTCGCATGAGCATTGTTGAAGTGCGTGGTCGCAACAAATTTACGTAAGAAAACACTCGATGCGTATTAATTAATTTATAATCGTGAAATAGTGTCCTACTGCATGACGCGGCAATATCCTACAAGAAACTTGTCGGCAGTTTGCTACACTGAAATGCCTGAAGTTCTTTGTCAGGCCTGTTCTTTTTTAATACGTGCGCCGCAGCAAAAATTTCGGCGCTACACTGAGTATTCCGCTTCGGCCGTGAACCCGCCGGGGCCTGTATTGCGAGACAACTATGCCCAGCCCGGATGAGATCCTGAATGCCAAGATTCTGGTCGTGGACGATTGCGCCGACAACGTCGATCTGATGCTCGAGATCCTTCGTGAAGCCGGTTACGCGAACGTCACGGCCACCATGCTGCCCGACCAGGTCTGTGCGCTGCACCGGCAGCATAACTATGATCTGATCCTGCTGGACCTGCAGATGCCCGGGCTGAACGGCTTCCAGGTCATGAAGGGCCTGAAGGAAATCGAACAGGAGGGCTACCTGCCCGTGCTGGCGCTGACAGCCCAGCCAAGTTTCAAGATCGCTGCGCTGGAAGCCGGCGCGCGCGATTTCATCAGCAAGCCGTTCGACCTGCTCGAAGTGCACAAGCGCATCCACAACATGCTGGAAGTGCGGCTGCTGTACAAGGAGCTCGCCCAGTACAGCAAGCGCCAGCAGGAGCTGGCACTGCACGATCCGCTGACCGGCCTGCCGAACCGCCGCCTGCTGGAAGACCGTATCGAGACCACTGTCCAGCACGCGTTGCGCAACGCGCGCAAGGCGGCCGTGATGTACCTCGACCTCGATGGCTTCAAGCCCATCAACGATACCCATGGCCACGCCTATGGCGACGAGATCCTGAAGCTGGTGGCCCAGCGGCTGGTCGGATCATCGCGCAAGGAAGACACGGTGGCCCGCGTGGGTGGCGACGAGTTCGTCATCGTGCTGGGCGACGTGGGTAGCCTGGGCGACGCCCGCGAGCCGGCATCGAACCTGATCGAGGTGGTATCCGAACCCTATGTCGTCAACGGCATCACGCTGCGCCTGTCGACTTCGATCGGCATCGCACTGTTCCCGGACGACGCCGATTCGGCGGGCGACCTGATGCATGCGGCCGACAATGCGCTGTACGACGCCAAACGCTCCGGCAAGAACCGCTTCTGCTCCGCGCCGGGCAGCAGCGCCGCGGCGACGGCTGCCGCCGCGGCGCTGCCACACCAGCTGAAAAGCGTGGCGACCACGGTGTGATCGCCGAGCGGAAAAGCGGGCAATAAAAAATGGGCATCGGCCCATTTTTTATTGCCCGCACCACCGTCGCGCCGATGCATGCACGGCTGCGCCGGTCGAATGCGCGGGTTACTGCGCCGCGCTTTCCTTCTGCTTGCCGTCAGCGGTACTTTGTTCCACCTTGTTGGCGTGCTGGTGATCGGTGTGCGCATCCACCTTGTCCGGCGAAACCTCGATACGGGTGATGCCGGAGTCGACCGAGATCGGATCGCTGGCGGGGAAGGTCATTTCCACGGCATCGTCGAGCAGCTCTTCCTTGGCCTTTTCCTGCGGCTGCATCTGCTCCTCGGCCGCCAGCGTGGCAATCGCCGATGCCCACTTGATGAAGTTCAGGTTGGCCAGTTGCCCAACGGTGGAAACGCCGAATGCCTGGTGCAGGGCCTGGGCCCCCTCCTCGGTGATACCGTTCAGTGCGCTGATCGGCGCATCGGCCAGTTCCCGGAAACACTTGCCCAGATGTTCTTTGATTACAACGGTATCGATATTCATGGTCTTGGTCCTTTCGTTTTTGATTGCTCGTTCAACGCATTCACTATTGCATGGCCACTTTGCCATGTATGTGCGCGATCGAACAATCCAGCACCGTTCTGTTGCCAACAGGACTTTTGACAGCGACAGGCCGCCTTGCTATGATCGTTTGGATGTTTGTCTTACAGAATTATTTTCAGCAGAGAATCCACAAAACCAAGTGCCGTGGCCAAAGTAGACAAACCGAAAATCCTCGTCGTCAACGACGACGCCAACAGCCTTTTTGCCCTCACGAGCCTGTTGGCTCAATGGGCTGAGCAGGAGTCGTACGAAGTCATCGCCGCGCGCAGCGGCGAAGAAGCGCTGCGCCAGGTGCTGACGCATGATTTTGCCGTGATCCTGCTCGATGTGAACATGCCCGGCATGGATGGTTTCGAGACCGCCGAGGCGATCCACCAGCGCGCCCGCTCGGCCAACATCCCGATCATCTTCATCACCGCGTTCGTGGCGGACGAACTCGACCGGTTGAAGGCTTACCAGAAAGGCGCGGCGGACTTCCTGTTTACACCGGTCATTCCGCAGATCCTGCATGCGAAGATTTCCGTGTTCGTGGCACTGGCGATGAAGAACGAGGAACTGAAGAAGCAGGCCCGCCAGCTGAGCCAGCGCACCACCGATCTCGTCAGCAGCAACCGGCGGCTGCTGCAGGAAATCGAGGAACGCAAGGTCGCCGAGCGGCAAAACCACGCGAAGGACGAGTTCCTCGCAATGCTGGGCCATGAACTGCGCAATCCACTGTCCGCGATCAGCAGCGCCGCTTCGCTGATCGGGCTGCCGGGCGTGACGGCCGACGCGGCCACGCGCGCCAAGAAGATCATCCAGCGCCAGAGCCAGCACCTGGGCCGCATCGTCGACGACCTGCTCGACCTGTCGCGGGCGATGTCGGGCAAGATCCTGCTGAACCGGGCGCCGGTGGACATGGCCGCGCTGATCCGCAACTGCCTGGAAACCTATCGCACCACGGGCCGCACCACCGATTACGAGGTGCATGTGGAACTGGAGAGCTGCTGGGTCGATGGCGATATCACACGACTCGAGCAGATCTTCTCGAACCTGCTCGACAACGCATTGAAATACACGCCGCCGGGTGGCACGGTCGACATCTTCCTCGAAGTGGAAGAGGAAGATGTCGTGCTGACCGTGCACGATTCCGGCGTGGGCATTCCCCCCGAGCTGCTGCCGCACGTGTTCGACGTCTTCGTGCAGGGCACGAGTACGCTGGACCGGGCACAAGGCGGTCTCGGCATTGGCCTGGCACTGGTGCGCCGCCTGGCCGAGTTACACGGCGGCGGCGTGGAAGCCGACAGCGCCGGCCCTGGTGAAGGCAGCACCTTCCTGATCCGCCTCCCGCGCACCGAACGCATTACCGAACCTAACCCGCAAATCATGGACACGAACGAACAGGCCAAACCTACCATACTGCTGATCGAAGACAACGACGACGGCCGCGAAATGATGGCGATGATGCTCTCGTGCTACGGCTACGAAGTGCGCCATGCCGCCGATGGCCTGCAAGGCCTCGAGGTCGCGCAGGCATATCGTCCTGGCGTGGCGCTGGTCGACATCGGCCTGCCCGGCATCGATGGCTATGAAGTGGCGCGCCGCCTGCGCAGCGACCCGGACATGCAGCATATCGGACTGATCGCGCTGACCGGCTACGGGCTGGCCGACGACCAGCGCCGCGTACTCGAAGCAGGCTTCGACATGCACCTGGTGAAGCCGGTCGATATCGACAGCCTGATGAAAGCCATCGCCAGCCTGTCCAGTGGCGACACCCTGGCGCCGGCCGTGGCCGCCACGGCAACGGCCGCACTCAGGCCGTAGTTCAGGCCGTAGTTCAGGCCGTAGTTCAGGCCGTGGGCTGGTTCGAGTAGACCACCTTGCCCGGCACGGGTGCGGGCGGAATCTCGTCGATCTCATCCTTGCGCGCCTGGATCTGGCTGCCCAGTGCGACGAGGTCGATCTTGGCCGCCCTGGCGGCCTTGAACATCTCCTGCTCTTCTTCCTTGACATGGTGCTCGATGTATTCGCCGAGCACCTTCACTTTCGCGTCGTACAGGTCGTCGTGCGGATCCATCGCATGGATCTGCGCGATGAGGTCTTTCGCTGACGCATGCTCGACGGTTGCTTCGTCGACCATGTCCTCGGCATCCTCGACGTCGGCACGCACGGCAGGATAGAAGATCTCTTCCTCGGCGATCGCGTGTTTCGTCAGCTCCAGGCAGATCTTCTCCGCCAGCTTCTGCTTGGCGGCAAAGGCCCGGTCGCCCAGCGCCTCGTACTGCTCGAACATGGTCTTGACTTCATCATGGTCCTGCTTCAGCAGGGCAACGGCATCACGTGGCTTGGCTGTGGCACTCATGGCTACTCCTTGTAATGTGGGACAACGTGGCATCCACTGTGCGCCCTTGCCGTCATGCTGACTGTGCGACAGCACACGATAGTGCTGGTGCGACATTTCCTGAAGACCTCATGTATCATCCGCGTGTCATCCCGAGGCCCCATACCAATACCAACCATGCCCGACGAAACCACCAATCCGGCCGAGCAGGCCGCCGAACTTTCCGATCTGCTGGGCCACGTGGTCACCAGCTGGGACAATGACCGCCGCGCGCTGGCGCGGCAGTTGCATGACAGCCTGGGCTCGTCGCTGACGGCGCTGACGATGCACCTCGGCCTGCTGACGGCCAAGCTGCCGCCGGACCAGCCGCTGCGCGACCGCGCCGCGCAGATGAAGAACCTGCTGCATGCCATCATCGAGAACAACCGGCAGATGCAGCACAAGATGTGGAACGACAAGCTCGAATTCCTCGGCATCAAGGTCGCCTTCTCGGAACTCGTCACGCAGTTCGCCCAGCAATACGATATTGCCGCCCGCTGCAGCCTGCCCGAGGACGAGCCGGCCTGCCCGCGCGAATTCGGCGTGGTGCTGCTGAGGGTGCTGGAACAGGGGCTGTCGAATGTGACGGCGCATTCGGGCGCAACCGAAGTCGACGTGATCGTCGACGACAACGAAGACGAGATCATGCTGACGGTGCGCGATAACGGCAAGGGCAGCACGCATGACCTGACGCCCGGCGCAACCCCGGGCGGCGAGAAATATGGCCTGCGGCTGCTGCGCGAGCGTGCCCGCCTGCTCGGCGGCGCATTGACGCTGGCCAGCCACCCGGACGGCGGCGCCGTGCTGACCGTCGTCCTGCCGAAGCCTGCAGCCACCTGATCCGCGGCGCGGCGGTTGTCGACGCGGCGCCGCGCCGCTCCCGCAACGCAGCTTTACCGCTGCCTGCGCATCAGTGCAGCTTGACCATCGGCGTGCTGCGCTTGATCAGGAAGCGCGCCAGCGCCAGCACTCCGGTGCGCAGCGTGCCCATGATGGCCTGGTGGTGCATCAGGTGCAGGCTGGTGTACATCATCCGCGCGAAAAAGCCTTCCACGAACCAGTTCTTGCCCTGCAATGATCCCATCAGGCTGCCGACCGAGTCGCGCTGGCCGAACGACACCAGCGAGCCATAGTCGCGGTATGCGTAGGGCTTGCCCTGCGGCGCCTTGCCGTGTTCGCGCCGCAGCAGTGTCTCGAGCAGGTAGTCGGCCTGCTGGTGCGCGGCCTGGGCGCGCGGCGGCACCGGCTTGCCGTCGGCGGCGATGCACAGCGCGCAGTCGCCCAGCGCATAGATATCCGGGAAACCCTTCACCACCAGTTCGCCGGTCACGTCGAGCTGGCCGCCCTTCACCGTCGGCAAGCCGAGACTCTTCAGGAAGTCCGGCGCCTTGATGCCGGCCGCCCATACCACGATGTCGGCCGGATACCTGTCGCCCTTCAGCACGGTGACATGGTCCGGGCCGATTTCCGTCACGCGCGTATCGGTCAGCACGCTGACGCCCCGCTCGGCCAGCAGCCCCGCAGCCGCGGCGGACACCCGTTCGGGCAGCGGCGCCAGGATGCGCGGCGCGCCTTCGATGATCGTGATGCGCACATCGCGGATCGGCTTCAGGTCGCCGAAGCCGTAGGCCGCATACACACCGCTGGCCTCGCGCAGTTCCGCCGCCAGTTCGACGCCGGTGGCGCCGCCGCCGATGATGACGATGTCCACGCCCTGCTGCACGCCCTGGCCGGTGCGCTCGGTGGCAGCCTTGGCCAGAAGTTTCAACAGCGTGAGGCGGAAGCGCTCCGCATCTTCGGTGCCGTTCAGCGAAATCGTGTGCTCGGCGGCGCCGGGCACACCGAAATAATTCGACGTGCTGCCCACCGCCAGGACCAGCGATTCATAGGCGATCGTGCGCGCCGGCAGCACGGTTTCGCCGGCGGGGGTCTCGATCGGGCCGACGTTGATGGTGCGGGCCGCGGCGTCGAGTCCGTCGAAGGTCCCGTAGACGTAAGTAAAGTGGTTGTCGTGCGCCAGCATCTGGTACGACAGGCCTTCGGCATGGATGTCCAGCGAGCCGGCCGCCACCTCGTGCAGCGATGGCTTCCAGATGTGGTACAGGCGGCTGTCCACCAGCATCACCTTGCCCGGGCCCAGCTTGCGGCCCAGCTTGCAGGCCAGCTCCAGGCCGCCCGCCCCTCCTCCCACGATCACATATTTGCTCTGCAAACGGTTCTCCTTGAAATGGCTGGCGCCGGCCGGGAATCTGCGTCAGTCGCGGCCGTGCCCGTTGTTGTGGCCGTTGTTGTGTCCATTACCATTGCCATGACCCCGGCCGGGACCGTGCTGGTCGCGATGGTCATCGCGGCGGCGATCGTGATCGTCGCCCCGGCGCTCATGGCCGCCGTGGCGATCGCCGTGATCGCGCCCGTCGTGCCGGCCGCGGTGCTCGGCGCGGTAGCGCGGTGCGTAATCGTTCAGGTACCAGTCATCGCGCACGAACAGCACGCGGCGGCCGCAGGCGTTGTACTTGCCGCAGTGCTTGCGCCAGTTTTTTGCATGGCCGGGCGGCACGCGCAGGTACAGCGGCTCGCGCACCATGCGGACCGGCCGCTCGATGACGAGGGGTTCGCGGTAGATGACCGGTGGCGCTGCCATGCCGCCGATGTCGACACGGCCATAGAAGCCCGGCTGGCCGACGGTGATGGAGACCTGGGCGGAGGCGGAAGCCACCGCCAGCAGGCAGGCGGCGAAAAACGGGATTTTGAAATTTGTCATGGCTACATCGATGCATTGAAACAAGCCCGGCACAGGCCGGCGCCATGCCATTGTAAGCGACCCGGCAGTGGCGCGCATGTTCGTCGCCGAACCGGGCCCAGGCAAGCTGCCCAGGGGAAATCGGGCCGCTGGCCGCGGCAGCAGGACGGCCTTGTGCCGGGTCACGACGTCGACCGATGCGGGGGCAACCGCGCGGCGGGCGCCCGAACGGCGACCCGGCTGCGGCATGGAAACTGGCCGTGCGGCGCTTGTCGCGATAGCCGCGTCGGTTGCCGGATACCCGCTTGCCCGGGAATCACGGAACGGTCAGATCGACGCCCCCAGCGCCGCCTGCAGCTGCGCGATCGCGCCATGTGCCTGGCTGATCACCTTGTCGGCGATCCGCTTGCGCACCGCCTGGATCCGGCCGGCCGCCTCGGCTTCCAGCATCAGCGGTGTCAGCAGCGCACTGGCCGATTCGTAGAACGCGCTGCCGATCCGGTCGAGCTGCACGATGAACCCCTGCTCCGCCTCCTTCATGCGACGGCGCAGTTCGTCCTCGAACACACGGCGCTTGTCGCGGATTTCCTCGCGCTTGCGCTTGTTGGTGTCGGTCGCCCACTTGAATGCGGAGGCCAGCAGCACGGCGCCGCCCACGAACGGCACGACCGGTGCGACCACCGGGATCACCACGGCCACGCCGAACAGGTAGAGCGCCGTGCTGGTGCCGGCGGCGGCCACCGCGCTGCCCATCAGCGTGAGATTGGCGGCCGTGTCCACACTGTTGACCAGGCGCGTGCCGATGCGCAGACGCGGCATCAGCCGTGCCAGGGCCGCATGGTGCTGGCGCTTGAAAGCTTCCGCCTGCGTGATCCGCATATCGGACTGGAACAGCTTCAGATCGTGGTGCAGCAGGTCGAGCGCTTCCTGCTTGCGCCGCGCCACGCGGTCGAGCCGGTGTTCCATCTCGCGCGCGAACTGGTCGCGCGCGATGCCGGACCACACCTGCTCGTCCTTCCACCCTTCATTGTCGAGCCGCTCGGCGATGGCCAGTTCGATCGCATTCCCGGCATCGTGCACCGCGTCGTCGATATCCTGCCACAGCATGCGGCGTTCGTAGGCGATGCGGGCATCCACCAGCGCCAGGCGCTGCAGCACCTGCTGGCGCAACTGGTCGGCCGTGGCCGACAGCCCGCCTGCTTCGGCATCCCCGGGGAACGGCACGCCGGCCTTTTCCTGGTAGGTGTCGATGCCATGCGTGATCGTGTCGACGGCGCGCTGCACCACGTCGCGCAGCTGCTCCTGTGTCATCATGCCGCCGTTGAAGCCGCGCGCATGGTTGAGCAGCTCGACCTGGCCCGTGCTGCGGCCGAAGTCGGCAACCGCATCGACCAGCCCCCTGCCCCTGACGAGTTTGCGCGCCTGGGTACCGAGGTTGTTCAGCAGGCGGCGCTCTTCTTCCGGGGGCAGGCCATAGTGATGTTCCGGCGTGATGCGAATGCCGAGCGCGCGTGCGGCCTTCACGGCAAGCGGCCGCGCACGCCGGCCCTGCAGCGCCAGCAGCGGCTTCATCATCGCAAAGGCCACTTCGCGCGCGGCCGTGTCAACCGATCCGCTGCTGCGGGCCAGCGCATTGACCGCCCAGTCGACGGTAACGCCCGACTCGATCGCATTGAGCACCAGTGCCGTAAACACGGCCGAGGCCTTGCCGTCACCGGAGAGATCGGTCACGGCGGCAAACTGCGCCAGCGTCATCGAGCCATCATCGCCCACCGCCAGCGCGCCGAGCAGGCGTGCCAGCGCGGATGCAAAGCTCTGGTCCGTGCACAGGTGCTCGTCGAGGGTGCGCAATTTCAGCGTATGTTCCGGCGCCGCCGGCGTGACTTGCGATGGTGCGGGTTGATCCACGACGGTCCCCTCGTTGTTCCAGATGCCTTTCGGCATTCTAGCGGAACTCGAGGGTGTCGGGGCCGCGCCCGGCTGTCGTGCGGGCGCGGTGGCTTGCAGCAGGAGGTCAGGCCGTTTCGATGGTGCTGGTGACAACGCCGACGAGGGCGACGGCATCGGCCGATTCGGCCACCTGCAGCAGGACCTGGCCCCGTTCGAAACCGACTTCCAGCATATGCACCAGTTCGGTTTTCTCGGCCGCGGTCGGGTCACGGTGCAGGCCGCCATGGAAGAGCTGGTCCACGAAAGCACTGTTGCTCACCACGCCAGCTTCAGTGGACGTCGCGAATGCGCTGGCGATGCTGCTCATCGAGACGCCATTTTCACGCTGTTCCAGCCAGTAGTTGAGGCCGGCCTCGTCGGGTGCGCGGTCGAAAATGGTCTGGTACAGGCGCAGCAACACGCCCACATTGCTGTTGCCGAGATCGAGCTCGACCGCATGCGACAGGTATTCGGGCGAATTGATGAAGCCGAGCGCGATCTCGGCGCGGCTGACGCCGGCGAGGATCCCGTTCACCCAGAACGCAGCTTCGCTCTGCGCAGGCGTGCGGCCGAGCATGCTTTCGTACAGCGCCGTCACGAAGCCGGCCGGGCCGGACGCACGATACAGCTCGCCGGCTTCGGGCGAATTGACGAATTGCGACGCGACGAATGTCTCCGAGCCGCCATTTTTCATGACGCCGGCCCAGTAATCGATTTCAAAGGCATTCCCTTCGCGGCCCAGCACGCCGTGATACAGCCGGGCAACCAGCTCCTCGGCCGAATCGCCCTGCCCGCCGGTGAAGCTCAGCTTTTCCACATCGCTGATGGTGGCGGTGCTGCCATTGGCGGCCGATACGACCAGCGTGCCGCCGACGAGCTTCATCGAATAATCCGACACGCGACCGGACAAGTGCACTGTGTCCGTGCCGGCGCCACCGAGAATCGTGTCGTGGCCTTCGCCCGGCGTGAAGATATCGTTGCCGCTGCCCCCCTTCAGGGTGTCGTTTGCCAAGCTGCCGGCGACGATCTTGTCCGGATCGGGCGCGGTGTTGCCTTGCGGTGCGCCCGCCGATGGCGTGGTAGGGGCCGGAGCCGGTGCGGGCGCTGGAGCTGGAGCTGGAGCTGGAGCTGGAGCTGGAGCTGGAGCTGGAGCTGGAGCTGGAGCTGGAGCTGGAGCTGGAGCTGGAGCTGGAGCTGGAGCTGGGGCCGGTGCGGGTGCAGGGGCTGGGACCGGTGCGGGAGCCGGCGCAGGGGCTGGAGCCGGCGCAGGGGCTGGAGCCGGTGCAGGCGCTGGAGCCGG
>DASVVD010000066.1:0-10678 GCA_036386715.1 Pseudoduganella sp. | reverse complement strand
GTCGGCCACACAATCGGCCTCGCAGCCGAACATGACGTCGAGCACGCAATCCGATAACTACCGCCTGCAGGACTCGGATGAGTTCTCAGCGCCCGCGCTCGGCCTGCAATGGTCGTGGAACCATAACCCGGATGCGACACGCTGGAGCCTGACGCAGCGGCCAGGGTTCATGCGCATCGAAGGCAACCGGGCCCGTCATCTCGTGGGGGCGCGCAACACGCTGACGCAGATCCTGCAGGGGCCGGCCGCCGAAATCACCACGCGCATCGAGCTGCAGGGCATGGCCGAGGCGCAGCGCGCGGGCCTCAGCCTGTTCGGCGTGAAGGTGCCGTGGATCGGCATCGTGCGCGAAGCGGGTGCCAACCATGTCACGTATGCGAACGCGGGCGAGGAAACACGCGGCCCCCGGATCGATGGCAAGTCGGTCGTGCTGCGCGCCAGCGTGCGCAGCGACCAGACCGTGCAGTTTTCCTGGGCGCCCGACGACAACGGCCCGTTTACCGATTTCGGCCCGGTCACGGAACTGGCGAAATTCTCATGGTGGAAAGGCAGCCGTCCGGCGGTGTTTACCTACATTCGTGCCGACAGCGACGAAGGCAAGTCGACCGGGCCGGTCGACAGGATCGAACAGAACTATATCGATGTGGACTGGTTCCGCGTGCGCATCGTCAAATAAAGGAGACCGTCGATGAAGGCAACGAATTACCGGCGCCGCAAGATCGCCATGGCCCTGGGCGGCGGGCTGCTCGGCGCCATGCTGCCGCCAGCCGCGATGGCCGCAGCGTGTGCCGCCGCGCCCGACTGGGCCGACGCGTTGCGCCGCGACCTGGACAGGATGGCGCTGGAGCTGACGCAGACGCTGCGTCCCTGGCCGGTGCCGGACCGCGTGTTCGAGCCGGAATCCCATGGCCTGGTAAAAGGTGCATTGGCCACGCAGGCCATCCAGCGCGCGGTCGACGCGTGCGCCGCGGCCGGCGGCGGCACGGTGCGCCTCGGCCAGGGCGACTACGTCAGCGGCACCATCGACCTGCGTTCGGGCGTGATGCTGGAAATCGCCGAAGGCAGCCGCCTGCTGGCCAGCACCGACCTGGCGGACTATCCGACCCGCCAGGCGCGCAGGCTTACGGTCCAGGACAGCAACATGGGCATGAACCAGTCGCTGGTCTTTGCCGAAGGCTGCGAGCGTGTCGGGCTGACGGGCAAGGGCACGATCGACGGCCGTGGCACGAAAGATAATTTCCCGGGCGAGCAGACCACCGGCTCGACACCGGGGCGGCCGTTCCTGATCCGCATGCTCGACTGCAGGAACGTGGTGATCCGCGACCTGCGCATGCGCGATTCGCCGTGCTGGATGCAGAACTACCTGAACTGCGAAAACCTGATCGTGGACGGCATCCATGTCGAGAACCAGGCCAACCACAATAACGACGGCCTGGATATCGACGGCTGCCGCCGCGTGATCGTGCGCAACGTGTTCATCAACGCGGAGGACGATGGCCTGTGTTTCAAGGGCGCGAGCCAGCGCACCGGCGAACATATCCTGGTCGAGAACTGCGAGTTCTACAGCACCTGCAACGCGCTGAAGTTCGGCACCGATTCGCAGGGCGACTTCCGCAATGTACTGGTGCGCAATGTCACGCTGGGCGGCCCATCGACCGCCATGCGTTCGCTGAAACGCCGCAACGCCGATGGCGGCATCTCGTGGGAGAGCGTCGACGGCGGCACCCTGGAACGCATCGTGGTGCATGACGTGAAGATCGTGCGCGCCGAAAGCCCGCTGTTCCTGATCCTGAGCGACCGCGGCCGCGTGCGGCCCGAACAGAAGCGCCCCGGCCCGGGCAACCTGCGCCATCTCGTGTATGACCGCATTACGGGCGAGGACAACGGCATGCGCGGCTCGTTCTTCACCGGCATTCCCGAACGGCAGATCGAGCATGTGCTGCTGCGCGACGTGCAACTGGCGGTGGCGCCGGCCACGGGCCCCGCACCCGATCCGGCAAAGCTGCCCGATGGCCGCGGCCTGTACCCGGACCCGCACATGTTCGAGGCCGTGATGCCGGCCTACGGTTTATGGACACGCAACGTGCGCCACCTGACCTTGCAGCGCGTGCGGTTCACCAGTAGCGGCGCCGATGCGCGGCCGGCGGTGATTGCGCCCGGCGCGTGCACACCGGGCTGATTTGATAAAAACCGGCAGCGCAGGCTGCCGGTTTTCATTGTGGCCTACAAGCGCACGTTCAGCGTGGCAAAGAACGTGCGGCCCAGCGGGTCGTAGCTGGCCGATACCGAATTGTTCGACGGCAGCTGCGTGGAACCCAGTGTCGGCGGATCCTTGTCGGTGACGTTGCGGATGCCGGCGGTGAGGTTGATCGCCTTGCTGATGTCGTAGCCGGCCGTCAGGTCGAGGTAGGTGTATGCCTTGATCTTCGGATTGGTCAGCGACTCGTAGGCCGGCGGGGTCGCGCCCTTGCGCAGCGGCACCAGGTAGGCATCGGTCGTCACGCTGCTGCTGTAGCGTGCCCGCGCGGACAGCATCAGCTTGCCGCTGTTCAGCGTCACCCGCGCCGTGCCCTTCCACCTCGACACCGGCTGCCCGCAGGTACCGCCCCAGGTGCCCACGCATTCGTTGGTCACATCGGGGATATCCTGGATCGGCGTGAAGGTCAGCTCGTCGACATAGGTCCAGTTGGTGTCCAGGTTCCAGCGGCTGCCGTTGGCGAACAGGCCCCAGCCCGACTGGAAGCCGTAGTGGGCCGCCAGGTCCACGCCGCGCGTATTGATGCCGCCGATATTGGCCGCCGTCGTCATGACGTAGGTCGGCGCGGCAATCTGGCCGGTCACCGGGTCGCGGTTGATCGCCTGGCAATACACGCTGGCCACGTTCTGGATCGTGTTGTAGCACAGGTCGAGCACCGACTGGATGCCGCCGCCGCCCAGCGTCGAGATGGCGTTGTCCAGCGTGATCCGGTAGAAATCGAGGCTCAGCTGCAGGCCGCGCACCGAGGTGGGCGCAAAGACCGCACCGATGGTGGTGGTGTGCGAGGTTTCCGCCTGCAGGTTGGGATTGCCGCCCAATACCTGCGTGAGGAACTGCGTCGGCTGCACCGAGGGATCGAATACCAGGCCGGCCGGCACGCCGGTGGCTTCGCACAGGGCACGCACGGCGGCGGTCTGCTGCCCGGCCGGTGCGCGGTTCGAGCACGGGTCGTTGGCGATCGGGCCATTGCGGCCCTGGCCGCCGTACAGTTCGCCCACGTTCGGTGCACGGATCGATTTCTGCTTCTGCACGCGGAACGTCAGGCTGTCGACCGGCGCCCATTCGGTGCCGATGGAACTGGTCCACACCTTGCCGACCGATTCCACGTCGTAGTCGGAGCGGCGGAAGGCACCGCTCACGCTCAGGCTTTTTGCGAATGCCCGGTCCTTGAGCAGCGGCACGCGCGCCTCGCCATAGAACTCCTTGACAGTGGCTTCACCTTCGGTGGGCCGCGCCGCGTTCCAGCCGGACACGTCGCCCGACGACAGGAAGGCATCCGGCGTGTACTTGCTGTAGGAATGGCGGCGCTCGAAGCCGGCCGAGAAGTCCACCGGGCCGGATGGCAGTTCGGCCAGCTTGCCGGTGAGGTTGCCGGCAACCACCTGCTGCTCGGCCACGATGTCCGAGTTGGACGCGATCATGATCGCCTCGCGCCCGGCCTGGGCGATGTTCTGGCCGAACGGGTTCAGCACCGGTGCCGCGCCGTTCTGCGACAGGATCGCGTTCTGGTAGCGGCTCAGCGAAATCGAGCCGGCCTGGTACTGCGACTCGGTGGTCCTGGCCTTGGTGTAGTACACATCGTATTTCAGGTCGCTCAGGTAGTTCTCCGACACGCCCGGCAAATCGCCGCGCACGCCGATCGCCATGCGGTACACCGAATGGTCGGTTTCGCCGATGCGCGTGCCGAGATCGGAAAAGCGGCGGTTCAGGTTGACCAGCGCCAGGCCGTCGCCCGCCACCGTGGTGAGCGTCTGCGAGCCGTTGGTGGCGCGCAGCGTGCCGGTTTCACGCAGGTCGAGCTGGCGCATCACCTCCTGCATCTGCGTGCTCAGGTAGGGATTGTTGGTGTTGACGAGGAAGTTGCCGGCCGCACTGGTGGCGCCGATCTGCACCTTGGCGGTGTTGCTGCTGTAGTGCATTTCCATGTAGCCGGTGGCGTGGTCGTTGAAGTCGTAATGGGCAAACGCATTGCCCATCGCCCGCTTCTGCGGCGTGACGATGTACGACAGCGGGCCGAGATCGTAGCCGTCGTCCGGCGCCACGTAGGGCCGCACCGCCTTGCCGCTCGCATCGAAGATGGCGCCCAGCGTGCCCATGCCCTGCAGGCCGGCGGCGCGCAGGGCGGCGTCCAGCGCGGGATTCGAGCCCGACGAGCCGATCAGCGGCAGATTGCCGATCCGTCCGTTCGGCACGGTCGACGAGCCGCTGTAGACCAGGCCAGGGCGGCCGCCGAACGATAAACAGGTCTGCCCGCCCGGCACGGCGAGCGGTGTCCCCGGACGGGTGGCCGACCACGAAGTGGCGGTCACGCAGCCATCGCCCATTGTCGGCAGCGAATAGCCGCCCAGTTCGGCGCGCGTCATGCCCTCGCGGTTCATGTAGTTCAGCGACAGTACCGCGTTGCCCTTGTTGTTGGCGAAATTGCCGCCCACCGTCAGGTCGATGCTGCTTGTCGGCGTTTTGGTCGGCTGGTCCCAGCTGCGCTGGGCATTGATTTCCACGCCCTCGAAGTTATCGCGCAGGATGAAGTTGACCACGCCGGAAATCGCGTCCGAGCCGTACACGGCCGAGGAGCCGCCGGTGACGGTCTCGATGCGCCGCACCAGCGCGGCGGGAATGGCGTTGATGTCAGTGGTGAAATCGGGGCCGGTGATCGCGAAACGGCGGCCGTTGACCAGCACCAGGTTGCGCGTCGGGCCCAGGTTGCGCAGGTTCAGCGTGGCCGTGCCGGACGGCTGGCCGGCCTGCATGGTGTTCGCCGTGGGGCTGCTCAACTGGCTGGCCGTGAACTGCGGCGTATCCGTCAGCAGCGTTTCCAGGTTCTGCGTGCCCGTGACCTTCAGCTCCTGCGCATCGAGCACGGTGACCGGGGTGGGCGCGAGGAAGCCGCGGTTCACCAGGCGGGTGCCGGTGATGACGACCTTGGCGTCTTCCGCCGGGGCCGGCTCCGCCTGCTGGGCATGCGCCATGCCGGCCACGCCGGAAAGGCCGGCGGCGACCAGGATCGCCGGGATGGCCTGGTGTTGCCGGGTCTTGTTCTTGTTACTGCGCTTTCGATGTTGCATGTTGACGCCCCGATCAAAAATAACAGCTTGGTCCTGGAAGTTTCACCTGTCCGATGTTCCGGCCGTTCTGGAGGCGCATGCCTTGCAGCCGTGAACTTGACTGATGGTATGAATCTTGTCACGGGGGCGTCAATCGTCGAACCGATCACGCGAATGATTAATATGGCGGCGATCACGAAGCTGTCCGGATCGGGCAATTTACCGCTTTGCCGATCGGCGATGCGTCATGCCGATGAGTGGACCGGCCACCGGTTTGATCGGCTGGCCGGATTCGAATCAATTGGGTGAGCGCGGCGGCTGGCCTATCGATCGTGCCAGTAGCGCGGGCGCGACACCCGGTAGCCTTCCATATGCGTGCCGGCGCCGAGTTCGATCCGGATTGCACCTGCCCGGTCGCTGCGCAGCGTTTTCACCGCGCGTTGCTCGTACCGCTCCACGACCTCTTTCTTTGGATGGCGGTAGCGGTTGCGGTATCCGACCTGGAACACGGCGAAGCCGGGCTGCACCGTATCAAGGAACGCAGTGGTCGACGACGTGCCGCTGCCGTGGTGCGGTACCAGCAGCACATCGGAGCGCAGGGCCGTGCCCGAGCGGGCGACCAGTTCCGCCTCCTGCCGGGCCTCGATATCACCGGCCAGCAGGATGGCCTTGTCGCCCGCGACGATCCGCAACGTGCAACTGCGCGCGTTGGTCTTCAGCGCCGTATCGGCATAGCTGGCGGCCGTCGGGTGCAGCATCTCGAACCGCACGCCGTCCCATTCCCAGCGCTGGCCGGCAACGCACCGCCGATGCAGGGGCAATGCCCGGGTGACCGGGTGGCTTGGATTCAGCGAGGACAGCGACCACCCGACCTTGATGTCGCGCAGCACCGCCAGCGCGCCGCCCGAGTGATCGGTATCGCCATGGCTGACCACCAGGCCGTCCAGCCGGCCGATGCCCCGCGCGCGCAGGTAAGGCACGATCACGCGGCTGCCCGCGTTCGACTCAGGTCCGTACGCGGGACCGGTGTCGTACAGCAGCCGGTGGCCCGCCGTCTCGACCAGCACGGCCATGCCCTGCCCGACATCGAATGCCAACATGCGCACGGTGCCCGGCGCGGGACCATCCGGCTGCGCCGCGAGCAGCGGAATCCAGGTGAACGCGCCAAGCCACCGGGTGGGCCAGCCGCGCGGCGCCAGCAGCCACACCGTGCCGAACATCGCCAGCGCGAACAGCCACACGGGCGGCACCGGCGCGTTCCACACCGCCAGCGGCGCGCCGCTGAACCACTGCAGCAGCCCGGCGAGCCAGCGCATCAGTTCGTGCGCCGCCACCAGCAGCGGTGTCGCCAGGGGCTCGGGTAGCAGGCCACCTGCCAGCGCGAGCGGTGTCACCAGCAGGCTGACGACAGGAATCGCGATGGCATTGGCGATCGGGCTGACCAGCGAGACCTGCGCGAACAGCAGCAGCGTCAACGGCACCAGCCCGAGCGTCACGGCATACTGCGTGTTCACGGCCGCCGTCAGCGTGTGAACCAGCCGCTGGCGCCGCGTCAGGGGCGTGGCGCGGCGGGCATCGGGATCGATCGCATCCGGATCACCGGGGTTCTTGGTCACCGTGGTCCGGCCAACCGATGCGTACAGGATGACCGCCACCGCGCCGAACGACAGCCCGAATCCCGGCGACATCACGGCCCACGGATCGATCAGCACGACAAATCCTGCCGCCAGGACCAGCACATGCGACACGCACACGATCCGGTCCAGCCACAAGGCCATTGCGACCACGCACAGCATGTACAGCGTGCGCTGCGCCGGCACGCCGAAACCGGCCAGCAGCACATACAGCAGCGCCACCAGGATGCCGGCCAGCGCGCCGACCTTTTGCGCCGGCAGCAGCAGCGGCAACTGGGCATGGCGCAGGAAGAACGAACGGCGCCACAGGGCCGACGCGGCCCGCGCGGCCAGCCCGGCGATCATCGTGATGTGCAGCCCGGAGATCGAGACGAGGTGGCCAATGCCGGTGCGGGTAAACACCTGCCAGTCATCCTGGTCGATGCCGCGCTGGTCGCCGACGACCAATGCCACGATCACCGGGGCGTATTGCCTGCCCTGCAGCGCTCGCGTGATCTTGTCGCGCAATGCATGGCGCAGCCGTTCGACCGTATTGCGGAAGGTGAAGACGAAGCTCTCCAGCCGTTGGTTCGATCCTTCGGTGCGCACGTAGCCGGTGGCGCGAATGCCCTGCTCGAGCAGCCAGAGTTCGTAATCGAAGCCGTGCGGATTGGCATTGCCGTGCGGCCGCTGCAGCCGCACTTTCAGGCGCCAGCGCTCGCCCGGCCGCAGTTCCGGCACTTCCTCGACTGTGCCGCGGAAGCCCGCATACCACGACAGCGCGATGCGCGGCGGCACACTCATGCCCTCGGCATGGTCGACAGCGAAGAAAAACCGGGTGAACCCGCTGGTGCGGTTCGGCAGGTTGTCGATCGTGCCGGTGACGATGACGTCGCGCCCTTCGTCGGTCTTGGCCAGTTCCGGCGTTAGTGCCTGCGATGCGAGCAGCGCGGCCCAGCAGAAGCCCAGCGCCAATCCACAGGCGGCGCCGGCCACCGGCCGCCACAAGCCGCGCGCCCGCCAGGCGACCAGGGCGGCAAGCGCCAATAAGCCCATCAGCGCATATAGAGGATGGGCAGGCAGCGATGCCTGCACCTGCAAGCATGCCGCGCCACCGACGAAACCTAGGATTGCACAACGCATGGCCTGGCACCGGAAGTTGCAAGTCGTCCAGTGTCGACCGGATCAGGGGATCGAATCTTGGGCGGTATCCAACTCACGGCATATCCGCCAGAATCTGCCGGAGTGGCCATCGTTTACTGACGACAGGCAGATGGACGGACTCGCCCATACTGCCGAGCTTGCGTCGATAGCGTCATCAAACCTGCTTTGCATTTTTTTCGGTGCGTGGAAACCCGCCCTGCCAGTCAAGACAAAGTTCCGTGCCACGGGACGGCCACCGATTTCGTGGCGTCATTGAAAATCGCTCTACATATGCCGCAAAAACATAACGATGAGCTGATTCATTCTTTGACATCGAACACGCCTGCCGCGACACTGTCCGCATGGTATCGGTACCATCACAACATCTGATCTGGAGGAATTGCATGAAGGCTGTTGGCAAGATCTTGGTTTCGGCAGTAGCGGTCATGGGAGCGTTCGCGCCAGGGGCCGGGGCGCAGGCGGTGGCGGGTGCCGCGTCACCGGCTGTGGTACCGGCCCCGGCGTATTACGGCGATGCGCGCCCGGATGCCCCTGAACTGGCGGCGCGCGGCCCGCTGCGGGTGGGCGTGCGGACCCAGGTCATCGAACATGCCGACCAGCTCGATATCCTGCGCGTTGCCGACGGCACGGCGAACCCACGCTACACCCGCAAGCTGACGCTGGAAATCTGGTATCCGGCCAGCCTGGCGCCGGACCAGCCGGAACACACGGTCTATACCGATGTGCTGGGATCGGGGCCGGGCAATCCCGCGCGGCCCAATACCCCGTTCCAGTTCATCGGGCGTGCCGCCCGCGACGCACAGCCGGCGCCGGCTACCGCGCAGTCATCGCCATCGGCCCCATCGTCCCGCTATCCGCTGGTCATCGTATCGCACGGCTATCCCGGCTCGCGCCTGCAGATGAGTTACCTGACCGAGAACCTGGCATCGAAAGGGTTCGTCGTCGTCGCCATCGACCATGCCGAATCGACGCGCGCCGACAAGGCCGGCTTCCCCAGCACGCTGCTGAACCGGCCGCTCGACGACCTGTTCGTGCTGCAGACGGTGGCCGGCTGGGCGAAAGCCGGCAGCGGCCATTTCCTTGCCAATCTCGTCGACGCCTCGCGCACGGCGCTGGTCGGCTATTCGATGGGCGGCTACGGCGCGCTCAACGCCGCCGGTGCCGGCATCAGCGAGGCCGCGTCGGCCTTTGTTCCGGGCGGCAGCCTGGCGGTCCACCAGCAAGGCAACCCGCGCTACGAGGCGCGGCGCGACCCGCGCATCAAGGCGGTCGTCGCCATCGCACCGTGGGGCGGCGCGAACAAGCTATGGGATGCCGCGGGCCTGGCGGGCCTGCGCACGCCCACCCTGTTCATCGCCGGCGACCAGGACGACATCGCCGGCTACGAGGATGGCGTGCTGCGCCTGTTCCAGGGCGCCGTCCACGCCGACCGGTACCTGCTCACCTACCGGGGTGCGCGCCACAATACCGCCCCCAATCCTCCACCGCCAGCGGCGGCGGCAGCCGGAATGGAGGATTTCATGGCCTATGCCGAGCCGGCGTGGGACAGCACGCGCATCAACAACATCAACCAGCACTTCGTCACGGCCTTCCTCGGCATCACGCTCAAGGCGCAGCCGCTGCAGGCCTACCTCGACGTGCCGCCACTGCCTGCCGGCGGGACTGCCGGCCCGGATACCGCCCAGTGGCAGGGTTTCCCGAAGCGCACGGCCGTGGGGCTCGAATTGCGGCACCTGCCCGCGCAGTAGCGGGCACAGTAACCGGCCGCAGTACGGGCATCAAAGCCCCGTCGGCACCCGCAGCCGCGGCATGACATCATGGGCGTTAGCGGTGGTGGCAGCTTGCAGCTCCTCCACTGGAATGCCGCGCAGTTGCGCCAGCACCGCGGCAATGCCGGGCACTTGGTCCGGCGTGTTGACGCCGGGGTGCACCCAGTGCGGCGCGATATCCGGCGCGTCGGTTTCCATCACGATGGAAGACAGCGGCAACTGTTCGGCCAGCCGGCGGATCTGCAGCGCCCTCGTGAACGTAAGGTTGCCGCCGAAGCCCAGTTTGAAGCCGATATCGATATAGCCCTGCGCCTGCTGGAAGCTGCCGTTGAAGGCATGGGCGATGCCGCCGGCCGGCGGGATTTGCCGCACGTGCTTCAGCACCTGGTCCTGCGACTTGCGCACGTGGGTCAGCACCGGCAAACCGAAGTCGCGGGCAATCTTGAGCTGTTCGCGGAAGAACAGCACCTGTTTTTCGCGCATGGCCGGTTCGCACAGGGCGGGAATGAAGAAATCCAGCCCGACCTCGCCGATCGCCACGAAGTTCGGATCGTTCATTGCTTCGCGCACGGCCTCGCGCAGCGCGACGAGATCGTCCTCGGTGGCGGCCGGCACGCAGATCGGATGGATGCCCAGCGCATAGCAGGCGTTGCCGGCAGCCGCGCCGAGCGCGCGCACGGCTTCCCAGTTGCCGCGATCGATCGCCGGGATGACGATCATGCCGACACCCTTGTCCAGCGCGCGTGCGGCAACGCCCAGCGAGTCGCCGTTGAATTCGCGGGCATCGAGGTGGCAGTGCGTATCGATCCACATGGGCTTACTCCTGGCGCA